>JAEUQF010000345.1 GCA_016789745.1 Bryobacterales bacterium | reverse complement strand
TGGTGGCCGGACGGTCAGTGGGCAAACACACGGAGAGTTCCGTTTTATCCGATAAGCAATAGCGTGTACACCATTGACACCTTCCACGAAAGGGGCGACACGCGGCGGAAGGCGCTGGAGGTGCTCAGCGGCGGGCTGCTCAGCGCAGCAGTGGTAGCGGGCGCGGAGCCCAGCGGGGTGCGGCTGGTGATCTCCGAAGAAGTGCTACGCGGAGTAAATCGCAACGACGCAGCGGCGGCGATTGGCGTATGGGCCGACGAGGTATCAAAGGCGATCGGCATCCGGATCGAGGGGCGGCGGGTGCTGCGCGGATCGGCGGAGGTGCAGGCGGGGCTGGAAGCCGGAACGGTGGAGGTGGTGTGCGTGACGCTGCTGGAGTACCGGCGAATGGCAGCTCACCTGGACGTGGCGAAAGTGCTCTCGACCAGTGGCGGGGAAGTCTGGATGATGGTCCGGCAGGACAGCGGTGTTACCACGTTGAGCGAGTTGCAGGGGCGCCGGCTGGTGATTCATGACAATCCCTACTCGCAAGTAGCGGATGCGTGGTTGACCGTGGCGTTCGCGAAAGAAGGGTTGGGGAAGCCGGAAGCCGTGCTGGGACAGGTGACACGGCAGACGCGGGCCGCGCAGGCGGTTCTACCGGTGTTCTTCGGGCAGGCCGATGCCTGCATGACCGAGCGGCGAACGGTGGAGACCATGTCTGAGCTGAATCCGCAGTTGGCGAAGAGACTCAAGCTGCTGGTGGCAACGCCCAGACTCCTGGCGGCCTTTCTGTGTTGCCGGAAGGGGAATCCTCCTCGCTGGAAGGAGCCGCTGCTGGCAAAGCTGGTGAGCGCGAGGGAGAGCACCAGTGCCAGGCAGGCGTTGGCGCTGTTCAGTGCATTGAACTTTTCGATGATGGATGGGGAAATCCTGCGGCCGTCACTGGCAATTCTGGAGGCCGCCGAGCGTCTGGGTCAGGGCAAGCGGCTGGGCAACTAGCGGCTGTGGCCGTGGCCGCGGCCACGCCAGTGTTCGCGAATGGTCCAGGCGAGCCAGTACATCATCAAAGGGAACGACGTCGCCACGATGATGATACTGATGACGGAACTCGCCGTAACATTTTGTACCAACTTGCCTTCATTGTGAGCGGGCCAGCAGGGGTGGAACAATCCCCCCTCAAGCCTTAGGAAAACGGCATAACTACCGTACTATCTAGCGAGTACCAGCGCCATAGAGCGGACGTCCTGGACGTTCGGCGGTGAGGGTACTGCGGCAGGGTCGTGAGCGAACAGCCTGCCCGCGTGCATCAACTCGCAACAATATTCGATGAAGACACACTGGTCCAGTAGCCTGGCGGGTTTCGCCATGGCTATTCTTCTCTCCCCGTCCCCCTTGCCGCCGACTGGCAGGTAACGCTCGGAAACTGCTCCGAGTTTATCGGCGTAGCCTCCGTCCCGGTTGCGCGGGTGCAGGGGATTGGTCCCCGCGGGGTATCAGATCGCAGTGGGTCCTCCGGGTTTTGCCATCCGTGTGGTACCCGTTGTCCTATGCGACGGATCACCCGGGCCTGAGGCCGAGCAGCGTGCTGAAAAAGCCCCATAGCGGACTTAGCCGCCGATAAACGCCGATTCCAAACAAAGAACTTATCTGCGCACTCTCCGTTCATCGGCGGCCCAGAGATGTCTTTCCGCAGCCCGCGAGTCTAGTGCATGTTCAGCTTGGCGGCTCCATAGAGCGGACGTCCTGGACGTTCGGCGGTGACGGCTCCATTACGGACCGCGAACTTGCCGTTGACCAGGACGTCGCGAATGCCGGTGGCCGGAAGCATGGGCTGAACATAGGTGGCCTTCTCGGAGACCGTATCGGGGTTCAGAATCACCAGGTCGGCCTTCATGCCGGGGCGGATGAGGCCGCGATCATAGAGCCGCAGTCGCTGGGCGGGGAGGCCGGACATCTTGCGGACGGCATCTTCCAGCGTAATCACCTTGAGGTTTCGGACGTAGCGCTCCAGGATGCGGACGAACGTACCGGCGCTGCGGGGGTGGCGGAGGGTGATGCCGCCGTCGGAGGCCACCATCGTATAGGGCCACTTTAGAATGCGCTGGATGTCGTCCTCACTAATCCAGTGGAAGACGGCGCTGCAGCCGCCCTTGGCCTGGACCTCCATGGTGAGTTCGGCGGCATTGGCAACCGTGGGTGGCTGGCCGCGTTCCTTGACTATCGCGGCGAGAGACTTGCCTTCAAGCGACCGGTCGAAGGAGCAGTTGGTGAGGACGATGTTATTGGGGTCGCCGCCGCCGCGCTCCTCCTCGATACGGCGCACGATTTCGGCCTTGATTTTGGCGCGCTGTTCCGTCGCGGTGAGACGTTCGCGGAGGGCGGCCTGGCCCCCGGCGAAGGCGTATTGGGGAATGAGCGCGGCGCCGAGGCCGGTGGAAGACGCGGTGTAAGGGTATTGGTCGATGGTGGCGTCAACGCCGCGGGCGCGCGCTTCCTCCATCAAGCGAAGCGTGTCCTTGCTGCGGCCGATATGGGCTTTGCCGCCGACTTTATGGTGCGTGATCTGGGTAGGGAGTCCACCCTCTTCGCCGATGCGGATGGTCTCCTTCACGGCGTCGATGATCTTGTGAGACTCGTCGCGAATGTGAGAGACGTGGAAGCCGCCGAGTTCCCCGACGACTTTGCCGAGGGCGATCACTTCCTCCGTAGCGGCGAAGTTGGCGGGGGTATAGAAGAGGCCGGTGGAGAGGCCGATGGCGCCGTCGCGCATGGCCTGGCGGGCCAGTTCGCGCATGCGATCGAGTTCGGCGGGCGTCGGCGGGCGGTTCTCCATACCCAACACGTTCTGGCGGATAGTGCCGTGGCCGGCCAGCAGGGCCATGTTGACGCTGATGGGGGTTTTGGACAGCTTGTCAAAGGCGGCTCGGAGGGGGAGCGGCGAACTGCCGTCGGGGCCGCCGATGAGGGTAGTGACGCCTTGCAGCAGGAACACGCGGGCAGTGGGTTCGGTGAGGATGTCGGGGTAGGAGTGGTTGTGGACGTCGAGGAAGCCTGGGGTAACGGTGAGGCCAGCGGCGTCGAGAGTCTCGGATGCGGGAGTGTTGAGGTTATGGCCGAGGGCGACAATCGAGTCGCCGCGGATGGCGATGTCCGCGTAGAAGTACGGGCTACCCGTGCCGTCGACGACACGGGCGTTCTTAATTAACAGATCAACGGGCTGCTGAGCCAATAGGGAGAAAGGCAGGCAGAGCCAGAAGAGGATGCGAAGCATCCCCTCAGTGTACGCTTGCGATGACCAGTCGCGGCTCCGCGTACGGGAGTGGACCGTGGCTGGTGGCCACGGGTGTGTGTCGGCGCGTCACGCTCAGCGGTCGGCTCGGGGAGAGGAGCCCACCATGGCCAGGAACAGGCCGACAATGAAAAACAAGGGAATTAAGTTAACGATCCAAATTGCCCCCGACATGTTGTACATAACCTCTATAGCCCTTTGATGCAAACCGACTGCCAAAGTTTCGCAACGAAGGACGATAGATAGGCGGAAGCCAAAGAGAGAGGCTGCGCGCAGGCTTATCGCACTTGCGAAGCGGGGATAGGGAGCTTGGGAAGCACGAACCAGGGCAGTGTTTCCCATTTGCGGCCGGGGAGTGGGCCGTTGGGAGATACAGGCAAGAGGGGAGAGGCTGGCGGTGGGGGGGTTACCCGGGCACCAGCCCGATTGTGCGGAACATAGTTCTCCGCGAGAGTAGATTGCGGCGTGG
>JAEUQF010000315.1 GCA_016789745.1 Bryobacterales bacterium | reverse complement strand
TACGAATCCACCCGACCAGGCCCCGCCCGAAAACCTCGACTACGAGTTCTGGACCGGACCGGCGCCCCTGCGCCCCTACAACCCGCTGGTACATCCGCGGACCTGGCGGGCCTTTGAAGAATACGGCAACGGCATCGTCGGCGACATGTGCATCCACATGCTGGACATGGTGCGCTGGATGATGGGCCTGGGCTGGCCGAAGCGGGTAACTTCGAGCGGCGGCATTCTGGTGGACAAGGCCGCCAAGGCCAACATCCCCGACACCCAAAGCGCAACCTTCGAGTTCGACAACCTCAACGTCAACTGGCAGCATCGCACCTACGGCCACACGCCCGACCCGAAGTATCCCTGGGGCGCCACGTTCTATGGCGAGAAGGGCATGCTGAAGTGCAGCGTAATGAGCTACGACTACTACCCGGCAGGTAAGAATGAGCCGGCCGACCACAAAGACGTCACCTACGAACTGGAGCAGTATCCGGAAGACAAAGTGGAGCCGCAGTTGGAGAAGCACGTTGCGCCGGCCATCCGCGTGCACATGAAAGACTTCCTCAAGGCCATCGACGCACGCACGCGCCCGGTAGCCGACATCGAACAGGGCCACATCTCGACCACTTCCTGCATCCTGGCGAACATCAGCCGTCAGTTGGGGCGCACCATCGAATGGGATCCGGTGGCCGGCACCGTGGTGGACGACGATAAGGCCCGCTACATGCTGACGCGGCCCTACCGCGCGCCGTGGGTGCATCCGGAAGCATCCAAAGTCTAACAGCCCGTCGCGTATCCCAGTCCTGGCGGGGCCGACCATAACAGGAAGACGCACGCGATCTCTTCCTTATGTTGTTCGGCCATATCTTCTCTGCGTCCTCTGCGGCTCCGCGCGAGATTTCCGGAGACGTTGACGCGCGTCTTTCAACCAGGCGTGTTTGGCCGCCGGCGGCCAACCGTTTGTTAAGCAAGATTAAGCGGGCGTAAAGAACTGTTATATCTCCGGGGGTAGTTGTCAACCTGCGCGTCTGGGCTGCGTCCCAACATCCAGTCAGGCAGCCCATGACACACAACCCTCCTACGCCCTCCTATTCCGAAGACGTCCGTTTGATGCTTGCCGTCAAGAGCGGCGACGACGCCGCGATGGACCAGCTTTACCAACGCCATCGCGAGCGGGTCGTGAAGCTCCTTTACTCGGTCGTGCGCGACGCCGACCTGGCCCGCGACCTCTCGCAGGACGTTTTCCTCACCATCTTCCAGGTTCGTCACAAGTACGAACCCACAGCCGAGTTCAGCACCTGGGTCTACCGCATCGCTCTCAACCGCGGCCTCAAGTGGCTGCGCACCCAGCGCATCCGGCAGCAGGAGAGTCTCGATGCCGTAGCTCCCGCCACGCATCGCAAACTCGCCGCCGGCCGCATCCCCACGCCGGAAAGTCTCCTGCTATCGGAGGAACGCTCCCAGGTGATCGAATCAGCGCTCGGACGGCTGCCGCAACGCCAGCGCCGGGCGGTACAACTGCACAAATGGGAGGACCGCAGTTACCACGAGATTGGTCAGGAACTGAACTGTTCGCTCACGGCGGTGAAATCGATCCTCTTCCGAAGTTATGCCAGCTTACGGGAACACTTGGCCTGACCCGCAATTCCGTTAATAACGTAAAGCTTTCCCAACTTATCGCGACTGTAACCCAGGCTGGAGGTTCTTCCCCACAATGGCAGCAACTTGGATTCTCCTGATGGCGATGGGAGCCATGGCTCCGGAATTGCACGCACAGGCCACCAGCGCCACGTTCGGCAGCGTCGTACGCCTGGGCGGCACCCCTTCGGACGCCGTCCTCGACGAAGGCCGCGGACGGATCTACCTGATCAATCAGAACGCGAACCGGGTGGACATTTATAGTTACCTCGAAAAGGGTGTCCTACTTAGTATCCCCGTCGGCGCCAGCCCGGTGGCCGGCGCCATGTCGATGGACGGCAACTATCTCTATGTCACCAACAGCGGTAGTTCGTCGCTGGCCGTAATCGACCTGCGCATCAACTCCCTCACGCAAACCGTAGCCCTCAGCGCAGTGCCCGAAGGCGTCGAGGCCGGCGCCGATGGGCGGGTGCTGATCACCACCCAGGGCACCAGCACCACCGACCAAGTAAACACACTCCTCATCTACGACCCCAACCAAGCCTCCGGCCAGCAGTTGTCGCCCGTCAACTTCCCTCCCCCGCCGCCCACGCCGTCGCCACTGACCGCCGTGACCATCGGGCGGCCCACTACCACCTTCCGCGGCAAGCTCATCCGTACCCCCGACGGGCGCTTCATCGTCGGCCTCAGCACCATCAACAACAACGCCCAGACCGTGGTGTTCGTCTATGAGGCCTTCTCTGGAACCATCCTCCGCAGCCGCACCGTTACCGGGCAATCCACGGTCCTCTCCATCAGCCCGGACGGCGCAACCTTCATGGCCGGCTTCACCCTATATGAAACCGAGACGCTGAACGTACTGGCGCAGTACACCACCGCCAACATCCCCTTCCCTCTGAGTTCGAACGCGAACGTCACCTTCAACTCCACCCAGAATATGGGCGGAAGTGCCTTTGCCGCCGATGGCGCGACGCTCTACAGCGCCTTCAACGTAGCCCCGGCCACCGTGCCCGCAACCCGCCCCCAAGCCTCCACGCTGCTCATCTCGCATCCGCGCAATCTCGCCGTCAGGCTTGGAATCAAGATCCCGGAAAGCATCGTCGCCAAGATGCTGATCACCTCCGATGGTACCCAGGCGTGGGGGCTCTCCGAATCCGGCCTCCTTCACCTGCCCCTTGCCACGCTCTACGACTACCCCATCCTGATGCCCGAAGCTACCACCGTCTTCCTGGCCGTGGACGAATGCAATCGCGGCCTGGCACGGGCGAAGGTGCGCATCCTCAACGCCGGCAAGGGTCCGCTGACGTTCAGCGTTCCCGACACCACCGCGGCTCTGGTAGCACAGACCACCAGCGGCGTGGCACCCTCAGAGATCACCTTCACGCTGGAGCCGGGCCGCACCAGCGTGACGCGTCAGTACGGCACCAATCTCTACTCCGGCTCGGCCACCAACCAGGGCAACGCACTGAACATCAGCCTGGCATCGAACGACGCCATCAACATCCCCAACACCATCCGCGTCTTCATGAACGTGCGGCAGGCCGACCAGCGCGGCATTGTCTTCCCCATCCCCACCGGCCTCACCACCGCCGAAGGCCTGCACGACATCCTGGTGGACGATCTCCGCCGCCACGTCTACGTCACCAACGCCGGCTACAACCGCATCGAAGTCTTCGACATGGACAAGCAGAAGTTCATCGAGCCCATCCTCGTCGGGCAATTGCCGCACCAGATGGCCATGGCCGGTGACGGCAAACGCATGTTCGTCGCCAACACCGGGGGTGAGTCCATCCAGGTCATTGACCTCGATACCCGGGCCATCACCGGCAACATCCGCTTCCCGGCCCGCCCGCGCTCCGGCACCACCAATCCGGTCAGCCCGCAGGCCATCGCGATGGGGCTCTTCGGCCTGCAGATCGCCATGTCGGACGGATCCCTGTGGAAAGTGGTGGGACAGGATGCCACCACACGCCCCGCCAGCAATGTGATTCCCACACAGCTGACCGTAACCGGCAACAACGGGCCGGTACGCATGCTGTCCACGCCCGGTGGCGAGACCATCCTCACCCTGGCGGGCAACGGCACCGTGTACCGCTATGACGGCCTGTCGGACAGCTATACGAACTCCACCCGCGCCTATACGCAGACCAACATCACCGGCTTCTATGGCGCATTGGCGGCGGGTCCGGAAGGTTCGTACCTGGCGGCCAACGGCTTCCTCTTCGGCCCGTCCTTGTCCACCGTGGGCGGATCGGAAAGTCCCACGGCCTCGCAGACGCTGCCGCTGGCCACCCGGCGGAACGTGGCGGCGCTCGGGGTCATCGACGACAATCGGTTCCTCCGCCTCACCACACCTGTGAAAGCGCAGCTCACCACCACGCCCACCAGCGACCCGCGGCCCACGCTCGAACTGCTGGACATGCGCGACAACTCCGTCACCGTTGTCGGAGCAATCGCGGAAAACCCGCCCCAAACGCTCATCGGCAACACACGCCTGAACGTCCCGCCGCGTCAGGTGGCGATGGACGCCAACGGCAACGCCTATGTGCTGACGGTCTCCGGTATGACCTTCGTACCCACGACGCCTGTCGGCATGTCGAGGCCGCAGATCGCCGGCGCCACCGCGGTGGTGAACGCCAGCGACGGCACGCGCAACTTCACGCAAGGCAGCTTCGTCCAGGTGACAGGCGTCAACCTGGCCGACACCGTCATCGCCGACGACCTGCCTGCGCCCACCGTGCTCGGTGGCTCCTGCGTAACCTTCAGCGACATCGCGCTGCCCCTGCTGCAAACCGCCCCCGGCCGCATCGTCGCGCAGATCCCGGCGGACCTGCCATCGGGCAACTACGTGGCGGTCGTGCGGTCCCTGGCCACCGGGCAGAAGAGCGACGGCGTCGTGGTTTCGGTGAGGTAAGCGTCATGAAGCTTCTCACAGCCGGTCTTCTGATCGCGGGCGGGTGGCTCCAGGCGGCCACCTTCGGAACCGCCGTGGGTGTGGTGGGCGGCGCTACCGACATCGTTCTCGACGAAGCGCGGAACCGCATCTACATCGTCAACAGCACCCAGAATCGCATCGACGTCTTCAGCGCCGGCACCACGCCGCGGCTGCAAAGTTCCATCCCCGTAGGCATTCAGCCGCTCTCGGCCGCGATGTCCCGCGGCGGCCAGTATCTCTACGTCACCTCCTACGGCGGGTCAACACTGGACGTGGTCGATCTCGGTGCCAACGCCGTGGTGCGCAAGGTGGGCCTGCCCGCGGCACCCGAAGGCGTAGCGGTGGGCGGCGACGAACGCGTGCTCATCTCCACACTGGGCTCGGGCACCAACAACGCCGACAACCGGCTGCTGTTGTTTGATCCCAACATTGCCGAAGGCAGCGACCCGTTGCGCGTGGTGCCCACCACGCTGCCCGCACCGGCGACGCCCCAGACGCCGGCCCCCTCCAGCCGCGTCTTCATGGCCACGCGCAGCAACCTCGCCACCAGTGCCGACGGCCGCTGGATCATCGGCCTGAATAACCCCAACACCACCAGCCGCCAGCTCTTCGTGTTCGAAGTGGCCTCAGGCTCGGTGCTCCGCAGCCGGACCGTCACCAGCATCTCCAACGTCCTGGCGGTCGCGCCCGACGGCTCGAAGTTCATGGCCGGACTCAGCCTGTTCGACAGCGAAACACTGGCGATTCTCGCCCAGCAAAACACCGCCAACGCGATGCATCCGTTCGCCAACAACGCCAACTTCAACACCCAGCAGAACCAGGGCGGCAGCGTCTTTGCCCCGGACGGCGGCACGCTCTACGCGGCCTTCAACATCGCCCCGGTAAACGCTACCGCCGCGCAGGCCAACATCACGCAACTGCTGGTCAATGACCCTGACAACCTGCTCATCCACCTCGCGTTGCAACTGCCGGAGAACCTCGCCGGCAATATGGTCGTCAGTTCGGCCGGCGACATGATTTACGCGCTGTCGCAATCCGGCTTCATGGCCATCCCCATCGGACGCAGGAACGAATCGCCGATTGCCGTCCTCGATCGCACCGTGGCGCTGGTCAAGAACGACCAGTGCGGCGTCAACTCGGGCGAGCGCACGGTGGAAGTGCGGGTGCGCAATGCCGGACGCGGAAACATGAATGCATCAGCCAGCCTGTTCACCGGCGGCACCACCGCAACGACGCCCATTGCGCCGGGCGGAGCGGGAGGGGGGGCGCCGGGCGGCGGCTTCCCCATTCTGCTGCCACCGGGCTTGGGCGGGCCGGGCGGCACCATCCAGATCCCGCCCACCACGACAAACCCCATCAACACCGGACAGCAGACCGCGGTCACGCAGAATGCCCCCACCGTGCGCTCGCGGCGCGACGGCGCGGACATCATCTTCGAACTCACTTTCAACTCGAATGCCGCACGCTCGCTCGGCACCAGCACGCCCGCCGACTTCCTGGTCACCTCCAATGAGGCAATCAACCTGCCGCCGCGCATCCGCGTCTACCAGAACAACCGCAACAGTGAGGCACGAGGCAATGTGCTGGCAAGCGCGGTCAGCGTGTCCACCGCCGAAGCCCTGGTCGACATGGTGCACGACACCACCCGCGGCCGCCTCTACATCGCCAACTCGGGCATGAACCAGGTTGAGGTTTACGACATCGCCGCCGCTGCCTTCCTCGCCCCGATCAAAGTCGGCCAACTACCGCGCTCGCTGGCCATGACTCCCAATGGCCGCCTGCTGTATGTCGCCAACACGGGCGGGGAAAGCATCAGCGTCATCGACCTGGACGAACGGCGCCTGACCAGCCGCGTGAAGTTCCCCCCAGTGCCCTACAACGCCAGCTTCGCCCTGAACACACCGGCACTGCTGGCCCCCACGGTGGCGGGCGTGCAGATTGTGATGTCCGATGGCTCGCTCTGGAAGATCGTGGGAGAAGAAGCCATCCCGCGCCGCACCAGCACCGTCATCGGCGCCACCACCATCACCGCCCCACGGACCATCGTGGCATCGCCCGAAGGCGAGTACGCCCTGCTGCTGGGCGGCACCGGAACCGCCTACCTGTTCGATGCTATGTCGGATGAGTACGTGCTCTCGCAGTCCGTCGTCACAACGCCTATCCAGGGCTATTTCGGGCCAGTGGCGGCAGGCCCGCGCGGCCAGTACTTCGTTGTGAACGGGCGGCTGCTGAACTCCACGCTGACACCTATCAGCACGGGAGTGACCGGCACGCGGCCGGTGGCGGCAGTCGCGGCAGTGAGCGCGGCCCTGTCGGCTCGCTTCACACCCCCAACATTGGCAAACGCCAACACCGTCACCCGAGACGTGCCCTGGGTGGAACTGGTGGACACCACCACTGGCGTAGCCCGCTCGGTAAGCCTTGCCTTGGAAGGCCCGCTGGCCGCGCAAACCGGCACACAGCGGGTGAACGTCAACGGACGCACCATGGCCGTGGATCTGGCACGCAATGAGGCGTATGTCCTGACCATCTCCGGCCTGTCGGTCATCCCCCTGAATGCCGTCGCCACCGGCGGCCCAGGAGGCGGCGGAACGGCCGCCACCCCAGCCATCAGCATCACCCAGCGCGGCGTCGTGAACCTGGCTTCTAGAACCAACACCGTCGCACCCGGAAACCTCATCTCCATCTTCGGCCAGAACCTCGGCACGGACGCGAGCACCACCACCGCACCCTATCCGACGCGCATGGGCGGCGTGTGCGTCACTTTGGACGAAGCACCCCTGCCGCTCATCATGACGTCCGCCACCCAGATCAACGCGCAACTGCCGGTCAGCCTCACGGCTGGCAATCACAGCCTGGTGGTCCGCTCGCCCGATCGCAACCTCGCCAGCACCACCTACACGCTCGCCACCAGCAAATACGCACCCGCCGTACTCCTCAACGAAAGCACCGGACAGGCTGCCGTCTATCGTGCCGATGGCTCGCCGATCACCAATCGCGACAAAGCCAAGCGGGATGAATCCCTACACCTTTTCGCGGTAGGCTTGGGAGCAACCAAAGGCGCCACCATCCGCGCCGGCGAAGCGACGCCCCAATCCCCGGACGCCGTCACCGATACCGTGGAGGTCTTCTTCGGCGACTCGCGCATGGCACAGTCGGAGATGATCGTCGAGTGGAGCGGCCTGGCACCCGGCCTGGTGGGCGTGTACCGCGTTGACGTTCGCGTGCCGGGTTTCCGGACCACGGGAGAGAATCTGCCCGTGATGCTGCGAATTGGCGGCGTTTCCAGCCCGACTACCGGCACGGTCGTACCCACCACAGCCGTGAACTGAGCCCCGCTACAGCCCTGCCGATTGCGATCGTGGCTGGCCGGCGGCAGGCAGGGTGAAGCGGAACGTCGAGCCGCTCCCCACCGTCGAGTCCACCCAGATCGCCCCACCGTGGCGTTCCACAATCTTGTGGCAGATGGCCAGGCCGATGCCGCTGCCCTCAAAGCGCTCCTGCGTGTGCAGGCGCTTAAATATGCCAAAAATCTGGCTCGTGTATTGCGGTTCAATGCCGATGCCGTTGTCGTGAATCGCAAAAACGGTAAGATTACCGGCCGGTTCCGCGGCGATGGTGATCTCCGGTTGCCGCTGGGGCGCCCGGAACTTCAGCGCGTTCGAGAGCAGGTTCTGCAGCAACTGTTCCAGGTGGATTGCCGGAACGGCACACGCCGGCAGCGGACCCTTTACGATGACGGTGGCATGCTCCCGCTGGATCACCGGGTCCAGCGCGGCCAGCACATCGGCAAGCACAACCTGCGAGTCGGTGACGGCGGCCCGCGTGAGCGCGGATGCTGCCGGTGAAGCCCCTGTCAATTGGAGATACGCGCGGAGCCCTCCCAGGAGGCGATGCATGCGGCGGGCGCCAGTAACCACCCGGTCAAGGTAGTCCCGGCCGGACGCATCCAGGGCTGGGCGGTGGCGCTGCTGCAGGAGATCCGTGAAAATGCTGACCGCCCGGAGCGGTTCCTGCAAGTCGTGGCTCACCGCGTAGGCGAACTGTTCCAAATCTGTGTTGGAGCGGCGGAGCGCCGCTTCGGCCTCATTGCGGGCGGTGACGTCCAGCACCAGCGAGAGGATCGATCGCAGGTTCCCGGCTTCATCTAAAAGGCAGGAGTTGTACCATTCGCAGTGCGCAATGGAGCCATCCTTGCGATAGTTTCGATTGGCTGAGAATCCCTGGACGTGGCCGGCCTGAAGGTTCTCCGAAACAGCACGGACATGGGGAAAGTCGCCGGCATGGATCCAGCGGAAGTCTTCCATGCGCTTACCCAGAACCTCCTCGGCGGCCCACCCGAATACTCGTTCCGCCCCCGCCGACCAGCGCGTCAGGCGCATGTCCGGCCCCCACTCGATCACCGCCAGCGGAGAGTTGTCCACATGATAGGTCAGCCGCTGGGCCAACTCACGCAACTGGTCCTCCATCTGTTTGCGCGCGGAGATGTCGCGGATGATGGAGATGGCCAGCGTTGCCTCCCGGTCGCCGAACACGCGCGTGTTCACGTCCGCGGTCAGCCGTGTTCCGTCTTTGCGCACCAGCGTGAGTTCCCGGCGCAAAGTCGCCCCCGGAGTGAGATCGCCCAGCGATGTCGTACGGGACTCAGCAGGCGTCAACAGGGGCGGAAGCGGGGCACAGAGTTCGGCGGCAGAGTACCCAAGCAGGTCGCATAAGGCAGGGTTCACCTCCAGAAACGGTCCGTGCCAGTATTCGAAACTCAGCCGGTGGACGGCAATGCCATCCACGGCAAGATGGAAGATGCTGTCGAAGCGATGACGAGCTTGCGTCAGGGCGGTGGTGATCGAGACCTCCCATGCCTGCGATTCCCGAACCGAGACAGCCGCGGCAATCAACATGTAGACGCCGCCGGTGTACTGCGCGGCCCGCGCCGCCCAATTCAGTGCGCTGCCGAAGTTCGATTGCAGTAGCGCGCCAAAAAGACCCGTGGCAATCAGCGCGGCGGCAATCGCATACCAGTGCGCGAACGAAGTGGGACGCCCTGCGTATCCCGCGCGCAGAACAATCGCCGTCAGGGCGAACATGCCACTAGTGGAGGCGAGCACCGCCTGCCGCAGCGGCGTTCCGCCCCGCCCCTGGACAAAGAACACCGGCGTCCACTGGACGGTGCAGGCATAGATGATCAGGGCAAACAGACCGATCGCCGCAACGTAGGAACTCGCCAGAAGCGTGCCGCGGGCGTGCCAGGACAAGTTCACCCGTAGTGACAGGATTGCGCCCGTGAGATGGCAGGCCCCCGCCAGCCAGGCGCCCAGATTGTAAATCGTGACGTTTGAGTTGATATCGTTCGGGTTGACGGCAACCGAGACAAGCGTTACCGCGGCCCAGATGAGCACGCCGCAACCAAGCAGCAGCAAACCAGGCGATCCGCGAGTGAGAAAACTGCGGCTGATCAGGATAACGACAATCAGCGAGGTAAGCGCCGAGAACACGAAGTTGAGCGAAAACAGTAACGCCGGGGAGCCGTAAGAAGCAGGCTGCTCCAGCAGGCGCAGCAGCGTGATAAGTACCAGGAAGAAGGGCAGCGGAAGCCATGCGGCACTCTGCGCGCGGGTCGCGGTAGGCAGCGCGTTCCGCGGATCTGGTGGGGAGGTGGTCACGGTGCCGTCCGATCGGCATACCGGCTCGGGGTAAGCAACATAAAGATCGAGGTCGCAAGTGGCTGTCTACGATCTTAAGAAAGTGTTGCGGGAAGGGGAAATCTCAGTTGTACGCAACCGCACATTGAAACGCCGGGAGGGAAGGCCAATTCCCGGGGATCGAGATGGATGGCCTTCCCGACCCGATGAGCACGCCACTGGGACAGCGTGCCCGCTCAGAACACCGTCTTCTTCAGGTTACTTAAGGGTACGAGCCTGGGCAACGCGGCAAATTGTCGCGGGTGCCATCAGCCAGAAACCAGATCTACCTGCTGCACTGTACCCGGTGTGCCGTCTTCCTTCAGATACGCAGCCGTGGCACGAACCTGGCCCTGCAGTTGGTTGCTGGCATCCTTGAGGGAGAACGGCGTCTCGGCGGCGGTCGTGGAGATAGCGCCAATGCCGGCATCGGCGAGCGAGTACAGACCGGATTGCGTCCAGACACGGAGCCGCGAGAACACAGGGTCGGCCTCGTCGATCCATTGATTCTGGTCCGCATCGAAAGCCGCCAGTTCGGCGAACCCGTTGCCCGTCTGCGGGCCGAACAGCTCGGATCCGTTGTTGATGCGGCCATCCTGGTTGGCGTCCAACGCCAGGAAGCCGCTCCCGGAGGCGGCGAAGTGGATTTGTTCCTTGGTGCCGTCGCTGTTCAGATCGAAGGAAACCGTGGCATTGGAAAGACGCGCGGGTCCGCCGTTGAGGTTGACGACAAGCGGATCCGTCACCGGCGCAAGGGTGGTCTCGCTCGATCGCGAATAAAACTCGCGGCGCATCTCGAGCGATGCCGTGAAGGAAATCGAGCGGCCATCGGCAGTCTCGACCGTGCCCGCCGCCTGGAACGTGGTGCGCTCGGATTCGGCGTGGGTTTCCGTTACCTGGCGCAGACGGACAGGAGCTGCCGCCGCGGGCCCCGTCGAAGGCGCCCCACCGCCAGCAGCCGCCCCCCGGCGCCTCGCAAAACGGTGGCCGAGGATCGCCTCCAACGCGAGGATCGCCACCTGCTGTTTGGGGTCGAGATCCTCCAGATTCTGCACGTCCGGCCCCACCGGCGAGGAACCCGCGCGGGAGAGCGATACGCTGTCAGCGATCGCAGGGGCACGGGCCAGTTCGATGGTCCGTGTGAGCGTGGTGTGCTTGATCTCCAGACGGTGATCGGCTTGATAGGCGAGTTGCGACGACTCGATACGCATAGGTCAACTCCGGCCGTGCACAGCTCGATATTCGCAACCAGCTGTTGCGTGACTTCTCCCACGGCTAAGGTCTTCCTAGTCCTTATCGGCGAAGTCCCGGCGTTTCCGCGCGCCGCGGATCATTTCTTCACTTTGATTACCGGCGGCTCGACGCCCTGTGCCGGCTCAAACAGCCCAAAGGAGAAGACCGCCGTGGCCGACGCGATGGCAACGTACTGCTTGCCGTCGATGGAGTACGTGACTGGCGATGCCGTGAGCAGTTCGCCCATGTTGAAGAACCAGAGGTTCTTTCCAGTCTTCGCGTCGAGCGCCACCAGGTGGCCGTCGTCGTCGCCGCTGAAGATAACACCACCGGCGGTGGAGACAGTGCCGGTCCACATGCGGCCGAGGCCGGTCATCGGGTATTCCCACACGCGCTTGCCGGTTTTCGGATCGAGCGCGCGCAACACCACCTGCCCGCCTTCTTCCGTTGCGCCGCCGCCAGAGAAGTTCTTCATCGGCACGGGCTGCTGCGAGGAGCGGAAATACATGCCGCACTGTTCCAGGGTCAGCACGTAGAGCAGGCCGGTGCCGGGGTTATAAGACTGACCCATCCAGTTGGTGGCGCCCTTCACGCTGGGACATACCCAGTTCCCACCCGGTGTCGGATCGCTGTTGGGCAGCATCATGGGGCGGCCTTTGTCGTCGATGCCTTTGGCCCAGGTGATCTTGTCGATCAGTTGCGTGGCGCGGAGGAATTCGCCCGTCACCCGGTCGAGCGCATAGAAGAAGCCGTTGCGATTGGCGTGCAGGACCACTTTGCGTTGTTGGCCGCGGATCTCGGTGTCAACCAGGACCGGCCAGCTCTGGGCGTCCCAGTCGTGGGTGTCGTGGGGGGTGAACTGGAAGTGCCACTTCATCTTGCCGCTATCGAGATCGAGGGCCAGAAGGGAGCAGGTGTACAGGTTGTCACCGGTGCGAACGCTGCCGTTGTAGTCGGGCCAGGGATTGCCGGTGGTCCAGTAGAGTGTGTTCAGGTCCGGGTCATAGGTGCCGGAAAGCCAGGCCGCGCCGCCGCCATAGTCGATGAGGTCGCCCCAGGTGTCGGATCCCTTCTCGCCCTTGGCAGGCACGGTGTAGGTCTTCCACAGGGTGTCGCCGGTTTCGGCGGAGAGGGCCATGATGAAGCCGCGCATGCCGCTATCGCCGCCCGCGCTGCCGACGATGACTTTGCCTTTCGCGATCAGCGGCGCCGAGGTGGAAGTCGTGCCTTGTTCAATGTCGGCGAATTTCTTGTTGAAGATCAGCGCCCCGGTATGCCGGTCCAGCGCGACGAGGTAGTTGTCGCTGGTGGTGAAGTAGACCTTATCGGCCCAGATTGCCGCGCCGCGATTCACCCCGCCTTTCTGCGCCCGCGGGTCGGCATACTGCCACACTAGGCGTCCGCTGCGGGCATCGATGGCATAAACCGAATTCGTATTGGTGATGTAGAGTACACCCTGATACACGATGGGCGAACTGCGGAGGCCGCGCGCGCCGGGGACATGATAGACCCACTTGGTGACGAGATTCTTCGCGTTCTCCGCGTTGATCTGCTTGAGCGGACTGTAGCGCCAGCCGGAGAAGCTGCCGGCATAGGTCAGCCAGTCTTCTCCCGCGCCCTTAACAATGTCTTCCTGCTTCACCTGCGCTGTTGCCGCCAGCGCGAGCAATCCGAGACCCAGGACTCGCCGCATCATTTACTTGGATCCTTTCTTCTCACCAGCGCGGATGTCCTGTTTGGCCAGGTAGGCCAGCAGGTCACGCAGTTCTTCCCGCGTCAGCCGCTTGGCGTAGTCGGTGGGCATGGGCGTGGTTTCCGATATGGTCAGTTCCTTGACGTCGCTCATTGGGATGAGGTGCAGTTTGCCCTTGGCATCCACCAGTTGCAGGGAATAGTTGCTGCGGTTCTTGGCGACGCCGCTGAGGGTCTGGCCGTCCTTCAATACGACGGTAACGGCTTCGTTGCCCAGGTAGAAGAGGTCCTTGCCGGGTTCGACGATGGACTCGCGGATGACGGCCAGCGGGCGGCTGCCGCCGACGTTGCTGAGGTCGGGACCCATGCGTCCTCCCTCGCCCCGCACGGCGTGGCACTTGCCGCAGCCTGCCTTGGCGCCCCAGTAGATGGCTTTGCCGGCTTCCGGGTTGCCTGGAACGGGGTTGGTGCTGGCTGGACCTGTGAGGGCGTGAATGAACGCCACCAGGTTCCACGTCTGCTCGTCGGCGAGCTTGGTGGGCGGCATGTCGGTGCCCGGGACACCTTTGCGGATGACGCCGAAGATGGCCTCATCGCTGAGCGGATGCCACAGCGACCGGCGGACCAGGTTTGGCCCGCGAGCCCCGCCGCCGCCATCGGGTCCATGACAGCCCGCGCAGGAGCCCATGAACAGCTTTTCGCCGGCGGCAATGGCCTGCGGGTTTCCGATGGCGGGGTTATTGGAGTCACTTAGGTAGCGGCCATGCTGCGCCAGCAGGGGCATCGCCAGAAGGGCAACCGCAATCACACGCATAGCTCATTAGTTTATTCTGATTGGCGCCGTTGCGTCGCGGCGCTTAGCGGAGACAGCCGTAGACGCAGGCCGCCATAAAGAAGTGCGCGGTGTGCATGGTGTCCCAACGGTAGTGGAGCAGGGCCGCTTCCAGGTCCGGGCGCACCCGCCGCAGAAGGTCGCGATCCCCGCCGAGCGCGACTATCCATGCCGAGAACAAAGGATCGCGGACATTTTCCGATTCGTACACCTTGCGAGGCGATTGTCTGTGCCACTCGCGCACCTGGGCCGTTGCCAGCTTGACCGCCTCCTGGATCGAATCCTGCGGCTGCCAGAGGTCGTTCAGAAAACGCCAGTCGTGCCGGAATGCGAGGGTTTTCGCGTTGTCATAAAGCTTGTAGCGTCCGATGTACGATGCGGCGCGTGCGGCGTTGGCCTGCAGCCCGCGCCGGTAGGCAGGCCGGGCCGCGGCGTCCGGGTCCAGGTCCAGGAGTCCGCGCAGGGCACCCTGGGAACTGGCGGACGTCCAGACCGGCGGATGATGGGGGTAGCGGGCCGGTGTTCCCGGAGGGGCATATTCAACACCGGCGGCACAAATTTCGAGCCGGGATTGACCGGAGCCGCTCGGCCTCTCGTCGCGCCGTTGGCGGTACAGCGCGAGCCAGCGCGGCTTCTTCGTCAGCCGGTGGAGCGCCAGGTGGACGAACAGCAGCCGGGCCGACGAATCAAAGTGCGGCTCGGCACCGGTGAGGGTGGTGCGGGAATCAGAGAACGCCGCAAGCCATTCGCCGAAGTAGCCGAAGCCGGGTTGGTCGCAGGGCACGCGCCAGCCATTGTTCTCCAGTCCCACCGCGACGCTCTCGACTAGTTCCACAAGCGACGCGCGTTCTTTGCCCTTCACCGCACCGCTGGTCAGGTAGGAGGTCATCCCGTAAAACCAGGGGAACGTCTGATCGCTGGAACTGGCTGGATAGTGCGACTTGCCGTCCGCGGCGATGCCTCGTGCAATGAACCCGGGCGTTGAACCGGCCTGTGCCAGTCGCACGAGGCCTCCCGCGACGGTCCGCGCATCCGCCGCGTTTGCCTCGGTCGGCGTTCGCCGGTACCGGTCACTGAGAGCGCTCAGGTAAAGGCCGCCGAAGAACCCGCCGTTTTCGATGGGACACCACCAGGCGAGCGCATTTGGCTTACGGTCGCGGCAGTCGGCGGCTGTGGGCAGATCGACGGCAACGCCGCCGGGTGGCGCGTAATCGTAGGTGGTGCCGAACTGCCTGTCGACGAAGCGCGACTGGAATTCGCGATGGGCTTGTTCGACGTGCTGGTCCAGCCGTACCGCCGCGGGTGCCTCCGCAGCCAGCAGCGTGCCGGCGAGCATCTGGCGGCGCGACATTCGCATCATGAGGTTTCCAGTTCCCCCTGGACGCATTCCGCCATGAAGAACAGCGAGGTGAACAGCCGCTTCCATTCGAAATGGCCCAGGGCGCGTGTGATGGCGGGCCGCGCCGCTTCGATGAGTTGTTTGTCTGCGCTAAGAGCGACAATCCAGGCGGCAAACAGGGGGTCGCGCATGTGTTCGCTTTCGGCAGCACGGCGCGGAGCCAGTTCCAGCCACAGCGGCTTCTGTTTGTTGCCCAGGGTGACCGCATCGCCGATGGCCTGCTGCGGGGTCCAGATGCGGTTGATTGGCCGCCAGTCCGCGGTGTAGTGGGGCGGGGCGCCATTGTCGTAGCGTACGGCAAGATCGATGTAGGGCATTACCCGCCTGGCATTCGCCTGCAGGCCTTGTCTAAACGCCGCGCGCAGTATGGTGTCGTCCTCCAACTCATGCAGCGCCCGCAAGCCTGCCTGCGAACTGGCCGAGGTCCAGATGGCGGGGCTGGCCGGGAAGCGTGCCGGCGTGCCCGGGGGAACATACGGCACACCGGCGGCCAGCACTTCCAGCCGCGACCGGGCCGAATCACTGGCCCGCTCGGTCAGCCGCTTCTTATAGGCGACGAGCCAGCGTTTCTCTCCGGTGACGGCATACATCGCCCGATGCACCAGCAACAGGCGCGCCGCGGCGTCGAAGTCCGGTTCGGCGCCGTTGAGGATTCCCTGCGAGCCGGCAAAACCTCCGCTCCAGCGGCCGAAATATCCGAATCCATCGCGGTCACAGGGCATGCACCATTGGTTCGCTTCAATGGCCGTGATCACCCGTACCAGCAACTGCTCCACGCGCGTGCGCTCACCGGGGTCCGGCAGTCCGCTGCGGGTGTAGCGCCACAGCCCGTAGAACCAGGGAAAGGTCTGGTCACTGGAACTGGCGGCGTGATGCGACACACCGTCGGTGGAGATGCCGCGTGCGACGAAGCCTGGGGTCTTGCCGATGGTCGCCAGCTTCACCAGGCCCTGGGCGATGCGTTTGGCCTTCGCTGCGATTCGCGCATCGCGTGTGCGGCGCCAGCGGTTGCACAGCGCATCCAGGTATAGACCGCCGAAGAACGCGCCATTCTCGATGGGGCTGGACCAGCCGAGCGCGTTGGGCTTGCCGGCCGCGCACTCTTCTGGTGTGGGCAGGTGCACCGCGCCGTCCGGCGGTGCGTAGTCGTAGAAGGTGCCGTGCGTGGGGTCGATGAAACGCCGCCAGATCTCGGCATGCGCGGCGTCGACGGCCGCGTTTGCGGCTTGCCCGGGACCGGCGGCAGCCAAGGTCAACCCGGCGCCCGCCGCCAGCAGCGTTCGACGTGTCGTGCTCATCGCGATTTCCTGTAATCCCACAGCAGCAGGCCTTGATAGCCGGCCGGCACCAGGGCACGGCCATCGTGCGCGAGCACGTGTCCGGGATGCTCCGGAAGCAGGATGCTGTGCAGCACCTTCGGCTTTATCCGGTCGGTGACGTCGAGCGCGGTGACGCGACCGGTGAGCGCATTGGCAATGAACAAAGTATCTCCCGACAGCGTAGGTTTCCCGTTCAAGGACAGCCCATCCACGCCTGCGAGACCCAACTCCTGCGGCGGCCGCGTTTCGCCAGGCGCCAGCAGGAAGTATCGGTTGCCGATGGTAACCAGCCATTTATCGCCATCGGGCGCGGCGCCGTTCTCGGTGCCGATGCGGTGTGCATACTGGAAGCCTGTGAACCGCGGCTTCTGCCCAGGGCTAAGGTCGAATTGAAATGGTCCGGAGACCGTC
Organism: Bryobacterales bacterium; assembly: GCA_016789745.1. Lineage (GTDB taxonomy): Bacteria > Acidobacteriota > Terriglobia > Bryobacterales > Bryobacteraceae > CADEFT01. The sequence continues at coordinate 65,362 of JAEUQF010000315.1, read as the reverse complement.
CAGGTGACCAGCGCGAAGCGATCGGCCATGAGGCGTGTAGGAATGGCGCGCTGGTAGAACAGGCCAGGATGCAGGTCCTCCATCATGCGGACGGGCTTGGCAGGGGTGCTGATGTCGAGCACGTGGAGGCGGTTCATCCCCACATGTACCAGCGCGCGGTCTCCGGCTGGGGTGATCACGACCTGCTGTACCGAATAGCCCGGCACCTGGTAGCGGGCGACTTCCCGCAATTGCCCACCGCCGGCGGGTTGGTAGACGCCCAGCCCACCCATGCCTTCGGCCACGTAGACAGTGTCGCCGTGATGGCCCACTGAGCAGGCGAAGCCCTTGCTGGGGTAAGCCGCGATCTTCTCGAAGCGGTCTCCCTGCAGACGTACGACGTGCAGGCCAGCCATGCCGGATGCCACCAGGAGCAGCGGTTGGCCGCCGGCATCCTTCTTCCACAGGTCCACCGCGTATACCTGTCCGCCGGGTTGATACAGCGGCCCGGGAGCCGGTGCGGCCGGGGCCTCGTGGTTCGCCTTCAGTTTCACCGCGATGTGCGGATCCTGGGGCGCGGCCAGCCCGGGCGCCGGCACCACGTGCACGTCGCTCCAGGAGCCGGCGATGTACATATAGTCCTTCGTCAACGCGAGACCCACTGCCGGTCCCGGTTGTGCGTCAACAGGCAGGTCGCCATCGCCGATGCCGGGGACCACGGGGAGTTGGCGGTGCGCCAGTACGCGGGGTGCCTTGGGATCCTTGATATCCAGCACGAACACGCCGTTGTAGGTGTCGTTAACAAAGGCAAGGTCGCCCGACAGCCGCACGCGCCAGGTATCCATGTACAGGCCGTAGAACTTCGGGAAATTGATGCGGGAGAGCCGCTTGGGCCTGGCACGGTCACTGACATCGAAGATCTCGAAGCCGTGCCCCGTGCCGTACCCGGGATCACTGGGGCCCGGCCGCATGGTGCCTGAGCCCGCCGAATGATGACCGGTGGCCGCATAGGCGAGGTTGCCGCGAATCGCCACACCATCGCCATAGCCGACCATGGGCGTGCGCGAAACCTCCACCGGACGCCGCGGGTTGCGCACATCGGCAATCACCAGCTCGCGTGTGGCCCACACGCCGATGTACATGTACTGGCCGTCGGAGCTCAGCGACTGCGCTTCTCCCACCCGCAGCGTGCTGAGGTGGCGAGGGCGGCGCGGGTCGGCGATGTCGATCAACTCCACGCCGGCGTGGCGGCAGGCGATGAAGGCGACATCTCCGGCCAGCGCCAGGCCCGTGGCCAGTTCGATGGTGTCGTAATGGGTGATCAGCTTCGGTGCTTCCGGCTTGCTGACATCGACGAGGAAGAAGCCATCCTCGCGGGCCGTGATGTAGGCGATGCGGTTGCGGACCTGGATCTGCCGCACGTGCCCCAGGCCCTTCAGGGTTCCGACCACCCGCGGTTTGGCGGGATTCGTCAGTTCGGCCACGTGCAGCGCGCCGCCCGCGATCACGTACAGGTGCCGGCCTTCGGCCACCGCATCAAACGCGGGGCCGATGCCGAGCGTGCCTGTGATCTCCAGTTGGCGTCCGTAAGGCGAGGGCTCGCCCGCGCCCTGGGCGCCAAGGGCCCACAGTGCCAGACACAGCCCTCCCGTGATGATCCTTCGGTAATGCATGTTCGTCCTCTTAGAAGCTCAACCGCAAGCCAAAGCGGATTTGCCGCTCGTCATTTTGCGCCGCCGTGATGGACATGAAGTTGCCCAGACTGCGAATCGTACCATCGGGGTTCAACGACATGTTGGATACGTTCGCACCGGGATTCAGGAAGTGCGGCGTATTGGTGAAGTTGAACGATTCGGCTTTGAACTCCAGCTTGAAGCGCTCGGTAATAGAGAACTGCCGGAAGAGGCTGAGGTCGAAGTTGACCATGCCGGGGCCGGTCAGGATGTTGCGGCCGGAGGATCCGAAGCGGACCTCGGTGATGGCGCGGAAGGCCAGCGGATCAAAGAAGGTCTCGCCGGGACCGACGGCGCCGACTTTGGTTACGGCCGGCTTCACCTGATCGGCGGTCTGCAGGTTGCCGGGCGCGTTCAGGGATGTGCCGGAGGCGGTCACCGTAAACGGAACGCCGGTATAGGAGCTGAACAGCGCGTTAGTCTGCCAGCCGCCCAGCACATACTTGGCGGCGCCAGATGTGGCGAAGCGTTTGCCTGCGCCGAACGGCAGTTCGTAGCTGGCTCCCATCACCAGCATGTGACGGCGGTCGTAGCCTGCCCGCGCGCGGTTGCGGTCGAGCATGGGGCCCCAGTTCCAACTCATGGCCGCCCAGGCAGCATCGTCGGTCATGTTGATGGCTTTCGACCAGGTGTAGGCGCCTTTCAGCATCAGGCCGTTGGCAAAGGGCCGGTTTAAGGTTACCTGCAGGCTGTGATAGTTGCTGCTGGCCCAGCTATCCCACATCAGCGTCTCGACGGGCCGCCGAATGCTGGCATACAGCGGACGCCCCAACTGGCCGGCTCCCGGGGCCGCGGCGTTGATATCGCGGTCTGCCAGCATCTTGGTCGACTGCGTGCCGACGTACGCGGCCGATCCCACCAGCGAGCCGGGTAGGCGCCGCTCCAGGGTGAAGTTCCAGGATTGGATATAGCCGCGCGACATCATACCGCCCCAGGGGCTGCGCGGACCCATGGACACGGTCGGCGGCAGTTCCAGTTTGCCGGGAGTGATGTCCGGGATGGGAATCGGCGGAATGCCCTGCTCCAGCGGGCGGAACGGGCTGAAGGTGTTCACGCCCTGGAACGTAGCCTCCACGACGGAGGGATAGATGGCTCGCAGCGGGCGGGCGAACGACGCCGGGTCGATATTCAGGCCGTACCCGGTGCGGATGACGGTCTGCTCGTTCAGCCGGTAGGCGATGCCCAGGCGCGGGGCGAACAGCTTCTTGCTGACGTCGATGCCGGCGTTCATGGGGTTGCCGCCGACGCCGCCGAGGATCACCAGGTTGGTCGCCGGGTCCCAGCGCTCCAGGCCGCGGTCGACGCGGGTCATCAGCGGATAGTATTCCCAGCGCAGGCCAAGGTTCACGGTGAGCTTGCGGTTCACCTGCCAGCGGTCACGCACGAACAGGCCGTACTGCCATTCCCGCGCGGTCTGGAGGAACAACTGCGTGCTCTTGGAGACGCTGTACTGCTGGCCCAGAACCATGGCAGCGAACGAGTTGAGGAAGTTCGGCGCCGCACCGCCATTCAAAGCCGTAACGCCGCCGTTGAAGGTGATCAATCCGCGCGGGCCGCCGCCGATGTTGGGCTGCCAGGTGTTCAAGTGCAGGTTGACCAAGTCAAAGCCCAGGCGCAGTTCGTGGGCCCCGCTCATCTTGCTGAGGTTGGTGGAGAAGGTATAGCTGCGGTCGGCGCGGAACATCGGCATCCAGTTGTAGACGTTCCCCCAGTCGCCGAAATCGGTGCGGATAGTGGGCATGCCGCTGTAGCGTTCGTCTCCGGCGGTGAGGCCAACGTTAGTGCCGGGAATGCCCCAGACCTCGGTTCCGAAGTTTTTGCCGTAGTCGGACGTGGTTCCCACGGTGTCGAGCCGGATGAGGCCGAAGGTGCCGTCGAGCAGCAGGGTGGGGCTCAGAGCCCAGGTATGGCCGAAGGTGGCCAGGTGGACACGGGTGTCGGCGGTTCCGACACCGGCGCTGCACAGGCCTGGACCACCGGCGGCTCCTAGCGCATAGTCGCAACCGACGAGCGCGCCCATGGTGCTGTACTTGCCCCACACCGTGTGGGTGGAGGTGCGGTTCCAGTTGATCTTCGCATCAAAGTTATTGCGATCCAGCCGCTGCGTGCCGGCCGTGGAGTAGTTGGTCAGTGTGCCGGGAGCGTTCGGCATCGGCAGCAGGCCGATGATCTTCTGCGCCACCGCGCTTTGCCGTGCCGCCGGAATGGTGTTGTTGGGGAATGGCTGGCGGCCGGTGCCGGTGGCGGTACCAGTGGTGAAGTCATAGAGCGTCACCGGCAACCCGCTGAAATCGCCGCGCCGCTGCTGTTCGGTAGGCACCGACAGGTTAGCGACCTGGCCAGACCGTTCGTGGAAGCCTTCCCAGCCTCCAAAGAAGAAGAGCTTGTTCTTCACGATCGGGCCGCCGAGGGTGCCGCCCGGGATTTTCGTGCTGCTGGCCGGCTTGGGCCGCCGCAGGAAGAAGTTGCGTGCCCGCATGTCCTGGTTATCGAAGTACATAAAGGCGACGCCATGAAGTTCGTTGGTGCCGGACTTGGTGACCACCGTGACACCGCCGCCCCCGGACATGCCCTGTTCGGCGTCGAAGGATGCCGTGGTGACGTTGACCGTCTCGATGGTCTCGACGGGCGGGATGTAGGCGACGTGGTGCGGCAGGGAGACGAAAATATTGGCGGCACCGTCCACGCGAGTGGTATTGAAGTTGCGATTGGTGCCGTTCAGGTTAGTGGTCAGGGACCGCTGCGGCGTGTCCATCACAGCGTTCTGCAGCGCTGCCGGCGTCGCCCCGGGCGATAGATTAATGAGCGCCTGGTAGTTGCGGTAGTTGGCCAGCGGGAGTTCGGTCAAAGCTTGCGGATTCAGTTCGACGTGGGTGTCGGACTTTTCGGTTTGGAGCGACTGCTCGCCGGCGGTGACCGAGATGCTTTCTGAAACCGCGCCCAACTCCAGCGTGAGGTCCATGCGGCTGACCGTGCTGACGGCGACCGTAAGGCCGGTTCGCTTCAAGGGACGAAAATCCTTGGCGGTTACCGATAGTTCATAGGTTCCCGGCAGAAGGTTGAGGAGCGAATAGCGGCCTTCGGCATCGGAGGTCACCTCACGCGACTGGCCCGTCGCCTGGCTGACCAGACGTACGCTGGCGCCGGGTACCCCCGCTCCGGATGGATCCGCGAGGACACCCACCAGCGACCCGTACAGGACCTGGGCGTGGGCGGGGCTGACGAGTCCCGGAGAGTGGGTGACAAGGAAGGCGATCAGCAACGCAACGCACCGCCGCGGCAGGGCAGGTTTCAAAAGTCGAATCATGGACCGAAGCTCCCCCTTTGAGCTCTGGGAGCCATTCTGCTCTCAAAATTGGCGGGTGGGGCAGTGGTGTAACCGTTACGAAGCGGATAAACGGACCCGTTATCTTATTGAAAAAATTACTTCATGATGGCCGGCCAGGAGGTGAGCAGATAGACGGGAATGGGGGCGGCTTCGGGGCGCGTTTCGAGCACAAAGAACGACTGCCCGTCGGGAGAAACCGAGTAAGGGCTCTTGAAATCGCCCCGCGTGGCGATGCGGATGGCGAAGAGACTGCGTGGGTTGCCGAAGGCTGTCTCGGCCGCGCCGGGCTGCACGGGCACGGAAGTCAGCATCCGGTCCGGTGACACGTAGAACAGTTCCCGGCCGTCGGGATCCCAGCGCGGATGCAGGCCGCCGCCGGAACTGACCTTCCAGCGGTTGCCACCGCCACGGCTGGGGTCGGGTCCCAAGGCCTCCACGTAGACTTCCGGCTGTCCGGATTCGTCCGAGACGTAAGCCAGGTGGCGGCCGTCCGGCGAGAAGAAGCCATGGCGCTCATTGAAGCGGGTGCGGCGAAACGGCACCGGTTCTCCGCCTTCGACGGGGATCAGCAGCAGATCCATCAAGGTACTCGGGTTGTCTTCGTGCACACAGAGGTACTTGCCGTCGGGGGACATGTCGGTGGGGAAGATGGTGTTGGCGGACTTCCAGACAACCCGCGGGCGCGCTTGGTCGTCGAACCCCTTGGCATACACCGTCATGAGGCTTTCGACGGGGTTGGCGAAGAACATCGTCCTGCCATCTCGGGCCCAGACGCTATGGCCGCCGCCATCGAAGCTGAGCCGGAGCAGCGAGGGCCGGGAAAGGTCGGAGATCCAGATGTCGCTCTCGCCCTTTTCCGGCATCATCTCCACGGCGAGCCGGCGTCCGGCGCGATCCACGGACATCGATTCATAACTGCCGAGGGGGAGAATCTCCCGGAGCACGCGGCCGGCACGGTCCACCTGCACGGGGCGCGACTTCTCGCGATGCGCGGTGTGGTAGGCCAGGAGTCGGCCGCCGACCACGGAAAAAGAAGCGCCGGTGGCAGGGGTGTACATGACGTTTTCGACCAACGTGACTTCGGGACCTTCCAGACGCTGCTGGCTGAGATCGAAGCGCCGGGCGCGGATGCTATCTTCCTTGACGTAGAGGAGAAACTCGCCTCTGGGGGTGGCCGCGTGGTGGACCTGGGAGGCGATGGGCGCCAGCCGAACTGCCGCTCCCCCGCCGAGCGAGCCGAGGAAAATGCCGCTTCGGTCAGCCATGCGCGAGCGGCTGGCGTAGACAAAGTGCTCCCCGTCGGGAAGGAACTCGGGCCACCGATGGTCATTTTCGGCCGTTGCGGCGTTTAAGCGGGTTACCGGCGCCGGCGTGCCGCCTTCCTGGGAGATGCGGTAGATCTCTGCCCCGCTGGTCCTGGGAGAGAACAGGATGGTGCCATTGGCGGACCAGGTTCCGCCGCGGCCGAGCGGGGCCGGGGCAAGGCTACGAACGGTCCCATCGCTCAGGCGAAACACCTTGAGTTGCCCGCCGGCAAAGAAGCCGATTTGGGACTCGTCCGGGGACCAGAACGGCAAGTACCCTCCCATGGAGCCGGCCAGGGGCATGGCGCTCATGGATTCCAGGGGGCGCAGCCACAGCCGCCGCTCGCCGGAGGGCTCGATGAGCGGAAACACGACGTAACGGCCATGCGGGGAGAGCACGGGTGCGCCGCGGTCGACGTCGAGGCCGCCGGCGGCAAACAGGGGGAGTCCCAAATGCGCGGGAATGGCAACGGTGCCGAGGCCGGCGTTTCCGGTTCCCGTGGAGCGCCAGCCGATCGCAGCAAGGACCGCGGTCAGGGCGACGAGGGTTCCCACGGCGGCGTATCCCAAGGTTCTGCGCCAGGGCTGGGGCGCGGTCAGCGGGACCGGTTCGGGGGAAGGCTCCTGCAACTCTGGCAGCGCCAGCGGTGGGCCAGTCTGGACGCGAAACACGGGGACGTAAGAGCCGCGCGGGATCTCGATGACCACCGGATCGCGGCTGCCCTCGGTTTCGTAGAAGGCCGCGAGCATGGTCCGGAGGCGGTGTGCCTGGGTTCGGACAATGGTGTCGACCCGTGGGTCGAAGGATACCCCGCGCTCGAAGACTTCCGTGCCGATGAGATATTCCTTCAGTTCCTCGGCGTGGCCTTCAATGGTTTGTGTCACCGCGAAACGGAGAAACTGGCTCAACCGTTTGGACCGCTGGAAGGCGGGGCTCGCCAGGATGCGCTCCAGTTGCAGCAGAATGGCTGGTGTTTCCGGCAGGTTCACATCGGGGGCGGGGGATGGAGTCACGGCTACGTTGGGACCGCCCCCATGATACCTCTCTCAACGTACGATGAATCGTCAATACTAAACAGATGGCTGCAATCCCCGGCTACGGCCACGAAGGCACCACCGCTGCGCCACGCACGGTGCAACTGCGCGACATCCGCAAGACGCTGCCGCGACGCGTTCTTTCCGCGGACGATTGGACGCATTGGACCACCTGGGGCTATGTTGTGATTCCCAATGCCGTTCCGGCGGAGAACATCAGCCGTCTCCAGAGCCTGTTGTGGGAGTTCCAGGAACTGGATCCGTCGGCGCCGGAGACCTGGGGCAAGCCGCAATTGCGCGACAACCAGATGGCGGAGTTGAATAACACCGGCATGGTGGAGGTCTACAATCACCAGTATTTGTGGGACAACCGCCAGCAGCAGCGGGTTTATGACGCATTCGTCGATGTGTGGGACCGCGAAGACCTGTGGGTGACCATTGACCGGGCTAACCTCAATACGCCCAACCGTGGACAGCGGGCGATCCGCAGTTTCCTGCACTGGGATGTGGATACCACCGAAGTGCCTCTACCTATTAATGTGCAAGGGGTCCTGGCGTTGACGGCCACCGATCCCGAGGTCGGCGGCTTTCAGTGCCTGCCGGAGCTGTTTCGCGACTTCGACCAGTGGCTGGCCAGCCAACCGCCCGGGCGCGACCCGTTCCACCCGGACCCGAGCGGGTATGAGGTGAAGTTTGTCGCCATGCAGCCGGGCGACCTGTTGATCTTCAACACGCTGCTGGCGCATGGCATCCGGCCGAACCAGACGACGGATCGGGTCCGCATGGCGCAGTACGTATCGATGTACCCAGCGGAGTTCGAAAATGAGGCGCGGCGGCAGACGCGGATCCGGTGTTGGCGGGAACGGGAGGCGCCGGCGGGCTATGCGTTCCCGGGGGATCCGAGGGGATGGGAGAGGCTGCGGCACGAGACGGCGGAACTGACGGAGCTGGGCCGCCGGCTGCTTGGGCTCGACCCGTGGAAGTGAGGGTGGGCGCGGCCGCGGCTCTGTTCTAAGGTGTTTTACCTTGCGTTTTCCCGGGTACTCTGCCTGGAAAGAGCTCCGGCTTCTGCCGAACTCCTTGACAAGGGGAGTGCTCCGTGTTTCTGGCCTTTCTGCTTTTGCTTGCCGGCTCCTGCGCTGCGTCGGTCATTGACGGCACTGTCGTCATTAAGCGCAAGCTGACTCGCTCTCGGGTGACGACATCGGCCAACACATACCAGCGCGGTACCGCGGTTCCTGTCGGACCGGCCGACCTGAACGGCGGGCTCGGCGCCGAATATCGCCGCGTGGTGGTGTACCTGGAAGGCGCACTTCCGCAAGCGGAACCGACCACGGCTGTCCTCGAACAAAAGAATCGACAGTTCCTTCCGGAAGCCGTGGTCATTCCGGTGGGCTCCAGTGTTTCGTTTCCGAATCTGGATCCTATCTTTCACAACGTATTTTCACTCTCAAAATCCAAGGCCTTCGATCTTGGGAACTACCCGCAGGGGCAGACTCGACTGGTGACCTTCTCGAGACCGGGTGTCGTGTTTGTGAATTGCCATCTGCATCCCAATATGGCGGCTGCTATTGTCGTTACTCCCAATGCCTGGTTTGCCCGTCTGGATGGGGCGGGCAAGTTCCAGATTCCCCAGGTGCCGGCGGGCAGCTACACCGTGGTGGCGTGGCACAAGGCGGCCGGCTTCTTCCACCAGAAGGTCGCCGTCGGGGTGGACGGGCGCGTCGCGGTGGACTTTTTCATCCCTCTGGAAGACACCGGAAAGGTGGCGGTAGCCCAGCACTGAGCCATGCGGTACTCCACGCGCACCTTTCTGTTACTCTTCGTTCCGTTCGCCCTGGTACTGACAGGGAGCTTCTCGCTCATCCAGTATTTGGTCCAGGGTGCGGTGCGCGACAGCCTTCGCACCTCCCTCAGGCAGACGCAAGCGTCTATCGCGATGGTACGGTCAAAGGGGGAGCTGCACAATACGCGCTTCCTGCGCATTCTGAGTGAAAACGCAACGCTCAAGGCCGGCATGGAACTGCTGCGGGCGGAGCCGCACGGCAGCGCCGCTCGCCTTACGCTGGAAGACCAGTTGCGGGAGATGTGCGAGACCCTGGAACTGGACTTGCTCGTGGCGACGGATCCAGAGGGCCATCCGCATGCAGGCGTCTTTCAACATGCCGGTAAGACCGTCCCGGCCGATCTGAAGTCCCTTGGGACCGTGAAGAGCGGGCTCCTGCGGCTCGGAGACCGCATCTTTCAAGTTGCCGCCACGCCGGTCAATCTGGGTGAGGAGCATATCGGCCTGCTGGCCGTTGGTGAGGCGTTCGATTTCTCGGAGTTCACCACGCCGGCGGTGCTGGTCCACAACGGTCGGCTGCTCCGCTCGAGCGTTCCCGGTGTGCCCCACGCCGACATCGAGCAGGCGCTACGCTCCTGCCCGGGACAGTCCGAATGCGAACTGCATCTGGCGGGTGAGGTATTCCTGTCCGCGCCGGTGCAGAGTCTGTTTCTGGACGGAGGGTATGAACTGCGCAGCCTGCAGAGCATGGATCAGGCGGGTACGGCCACGCAGGCGATACTGCGCCGTGTGTTTCTGACGGCGGGCGTGGGGGCGTTAGTGGCCGCACTGGCGCTCAGCCTGATGTCGTCGCGCTCGATTGTCCGCCCGCTGGCTCTTGTCGTGGCGCGGTTACGCACCGCCGCGGCCACGGGCGTATTACCCGAATTTCCCAATGTGCCGCTCTCCCGTATCGCAACGGTGCATGAGATTCGCGAACTCATGCTCAGCTTCAATCGGGCCGCGCACGCGCACCGCGATGCCCGCGAGAAACTGCTCCATGCGTATGTGGAGTTTGTGGGCTCCCTGGCGAACGCGCTGGACGCCCGCGATGCCTACACCGCCGGTCACAGCCGCCGTGTCAGCGAATATGCCTGTGCCCTGGCGGAAGCCGTAGGAATGGCGGAGCAGGAGCGGGGGCAACTCCGGGTCGGCGCGCTGCTGCACGATATCGGCAAGATCGGCATCGCGGATGGCGTTCTCCAGAAGCCCGGCCGGTTGACGCCAGAGGAGTTCTCCATCATCCAACAGCATCCGCGGATAGGCCGTAAGATCCTGGAGGGCGTGAATGGGTTCCAGGCCTATCTGCCGGTGGTGGAATTGCATCATGAGAACTGGGACGGCAGCGGGTATCCCTATGGCCTGCGTGGCGCCGCGGTTCCGCTGGATGCGCGCATTGTGCACGTCGCCGACGCTTATGATGCGATGACCTCGGACAGGCCATACCGCCGTGGGATGAGTCATGAGCAGGCCGTCGAGTTGATTGCCGGAGGAGCGGGCACGCAGTTTGATCCAGACCTGGCGAAAGCGTTTGTTGCCCTGCCCACCCTTGCGGCCATCCGCAGCCAGCCGGGACAGTCGTCGGACAGCTTGCACAATCTGGCCGTCGCGGTGGAGCCGAAAGAGCCGGTAGCCCTTCGCGAGCCCTCACCCCAGGGGTCGGCATGAGCGCCGCCTGGATAGCTTTGTGCGTGGCCAGCCTGCTGCCTGCGCAGGAGGCCGATGCCGGCTTTGAGCTGCGTGGTACGTTTACCGCCGCTCTGTCGCAATCCCAGCAGCTCTCGGCGTCGCCGCGCCGGGATGGGCCCTGGAACGCAGGCTTCCGCTCCGTGCTGTATCCGGTGTGGAAGATCAACGGGAACTGGAGCGTGGCGGGCGCCTGGCAGGCTTACTCGCGGCCGTACTTTTACGAAGAGTTCAACACGATCGGCCGGGGCGTGAAAGGCGACCTGCTGCAAGCCCACATCACCTATGCGCGCTTCTGGGACAAGGGCTCGATTGCGCTGCGCGCCGGGCAGCTTTCGCCCGCGTTCGGCTCCTTCCTGCTTCGCTACGACGATGGCGACAACCCGGTGATCGACATGCCCAGCGCCTACGGCTACTACTACAAGCCGGTGTCGTCCCGCGGTCTCGCCGGGGCTCAGGCGGACGTCACCCTGCATCGCCTGGATATGCGAGCACAGTTCCTGAACAGCTCCCCGGCGAACCGGCGCAGCGTCTTCGACACCGAACAATACGGGACGTGGGTGGCGGGCGCCGGCTACACGATCTTCCAGGGTCTGCGGGTAGGCGCATCGTTCTACCGTGGACCCTATCTTCACCGCCAGTACGCGTTCTATTTTCCAGGTGAGGCCCATCCGCGCTCCCAGCCAGGCGTAGGCACAGGCATTGATGCGCAGTTTGCCCGCGGACACTGGAATGTCACCGGGGAATGGCAGCGATTCGGGATGGATTACCAGCGGATCGCCGATTTCCGGCAACACACGGGCTACGTCGAAGCGAGACGCGTGCTGCATCCGCGCTGGTACGTCGCCGTTCGCGCCGGCTACCTTCGTGCCAGCGCCTTTCCCGGGCGCGAGATCTACGATGTGGTGGCCGGCTACCGCCCCAACGAAAAACAAATCGTGAAGGTGGGGTACCAGTGGCAGCGAGGCCCGGCGATCCGCGGCACGCTGGGGAACACCTTCACCATCCAACTGGTTACTTCTCTCCGGCTCATCTCCCTTGCCCGCGATTAGAAACCCCAGTAGGTACCATTGGAGCCATGAGGCCCATCGCTGCCTTCCTGCTTGTTCTGTCGCTCCAGGCCCAACCCACTCACCAAGGCTGGTGGATGACCGAGCCGATTCGCTGGGTGCAGACCAATCTGCGCCAGACGGACGCGACGCTGGATCCGGCACGGTTAGCGCGGCAGTTGGCCGATATGCATGCCAATGTCGTGCTGCAGGGCATGGGCGGCATTGCAGCCTACTACCCGACGCACACCGAGTTTCACTATCCGAGCCCGGACCTGCCGGCGGGGCGTGATCTGTTCGGGGACTTTCTGCGCGAGTGCCACCGGCGGAAGATCCGGGTGGTAGGGCGCTTCGATCTCTCGAAAACGCGCAAGGCGGTGTATGACGCCCACCCGGAGTGGTTCTTCCGCAAGAAGAACGGCGAGCCCGTGATTTACAACGGCCTCTATTCGGTGTGCATCAACGGCGGGTACTACCGCGTGCAGTCCATGAAGATACTGGCCGAGGCGCTGGAGCGCTACGACGTGGATGGACTGTTCTTCAATATGTTCGGCAACCAGAGCCGGGATTACAGCGGTGTGGAGGTGGGCCTGTGCCATTGCGGGGAATGCCGGCGCCGCTACCGTGAGGCGTATGGCAAGGAGATTCCGGACAGCCCCGATGAAGACTATCGCAAGTTCATGTTCACTTCGTCTCGCGAGGTGGCCAAAGACATTGGCGACCTGATTCGCGCCAAGCGCCCGCGGGCCGGCTACTTCAACTACATCCAGGAGTACACCGACGGGATCATGTCGGAATCGAATACGGCGGTGGCACGGCCGCTGCCGTTATGGCCTTATTCGGCGAGCGACCGCGTGAATCGCGCTCGCAACAGCCAGCCTTCGAAGATGGCCGTCAATCTGAACATGCAGTTCGTCGACTATTGGTGGCGCTTTGCCACGGTGGCGGCGCAGGAGATCGCGCTGCGGGCGTGGCAGAACCTGGCCCACGGCGGCGCGCTCACGTTTGAGGTGAACGGCACGCTGGATCTGCAGGACCGCCAGGCGTTGGAGGCCGCGAAGCCCGTGTTTCGGTGGGCGGCCGAGCACGAGCGGTACTATGTCGGCCAGGAGAGCGCGGCGCGCGTGCTGCTGCTGGGCGCGCCTGTCAATACGGGACGCACGTACAGCGAAGAAGCGTATCGGGGCGCGTTCCGTTTGCTCAGTGAACTTCATATTCCGTTCGCGGTGGCCGACAACCTGGATTGGATCGGCAAGCGCAGCTTCGACCTGGTGGTGGCCACCGATTGGGCGCCGGCGGAGTTGGAGCCATACACGGCGGCGGGTGGGAAGGTGCTGGTGCTGGGGGCAAGGCGGCCGGACTTCACCATGGCCCCGATTGTTCGTACGGCCAGTGATGTGAAGGGTTACATCCGGGTTCGCGACCACCGGTCGTTTCCTTCCCTGAAGGACACGGACCTGCTGCTGCTGAACGGGGCGTTCACATTGGTTGAGGCCGATGGACCGCACAGCCTGACGCTGGTGCCGCCGTCGATGATCGGCCCGCCGGAGTTCATCCACATCGACATGAAGGACACCGACCTGCCGGGGATGATCGGCAAGCGCTTCGGCAAGGGAGCGGTGATCTGGATTCCGTGGAACCTGGCGGGGCTCTACTATCGGCACAGCCTGCCGGCGCACGGGCATCTGTTCCAGGATCTGGTGGATCGGCTGCATCCGGAGCGGCAACTGCGTACGAACGCGCACCCGCTGGTGGAGATGACGGTGATGCGGCAGGGGCCGCGCGCGCTGTTGCATGTCGTGAATCTGAGCGGTCATTCCCAGACCGGCTACTTCCCTCCAGTGCCGATGGCGGACATTGCGGTGGACGTGGAAGGCGAGTTCGGACGGGTCACGGTGGTTGGAAAGAGCGGCGCGCTACCCTCGCGGCGAAACGGGGGACGAACGCGGTTTACGCTGCCGCGCCTCGATTCCTACGCGCTGGTTTCTCTTGAGCGCTAATATGCAACAAGAGCATGACATCGACGACGTCCGAGACCCTTACCCATAAGCCCGCCTGGAAGGCGCTTGCCGCGCACTACCAGACTCTGCGGGGACAGCATCTGCGTGACCTGTTCGCCGCCGACCCTGGCCGTGCCGGGCGGATGAGCCTGGAGGCCGCGGGCCTGCTGCTGGACTACTCGAAGAACCGCATCACCGATGAGACGCTGCGGCTGCTTCTGCAGTTGGCAGCAGAGTGCGATCTCCGCGGGCGCATCGATGCGATGTTCTCCGGCGAGAAGATCAACCTGACGGAAAAGCGCGCCGTGCTGCATACCGCGCTGCGGGCGCCTCGCGCGGCCAGCATTGTCGTGGATGGCGAGAACGTGGTGCCGCAGGTGCATGCCGTGCTGGACAAGATGGCGGCGTTCTGCGACAAGGTGCGCGGAGGGCAGTGGCTGGGGCATACGGGCAAGCCAATCCGGAACATCGTCAACGTCGGCATTGGCGGGTCGGATCTGGGCCCGGTAATGGCTTACGAAGCCCTGAAATCGTATAGCCAGCGGGATCTGACATTCCGTTTCGTATCGAACGTCGATAGCGTGGATTTCGCTGAGGCGGTGCAGGGGCTGGATGCGGCCGAGACGCTGTTCGTGATCTCCTCGAAGACGTTCACCACGCAGGAAACCATGACAAACGCGCAGACGGCGCGCGATTGGGCGTTGGCCGGTTTGGGTGGCGATGCCGCGGCGGTGGCGAGGCACTTCGTGGCGGTGTCGACCAATGCCGCGAAGGTCTCGGCATTCGGCATTGATACGGCCAATATGTTCGAGTTCTGGGATTGGGTGGGAGGCCGTTATTCCATGGACTCCGCCATCGGGCTCTCCACCATGCTGGCGCTTGGTCCGGACAATTTCCGGGCGCTGCTGGCCGGCTTCCATGAGATGGACGAGCATTTCCGGACCGCGCCGTTTGCGGAGAATCTTCCGGTTCTGCTGGGCCTGCTGACAGTCTGGTACACCAACTTCTTCGATGCCGAAACCGTGGCGGTGCTGCCGTATGAACAGTATTTGAAGCGCTTCCCGGCCTATCTGCAGCAG
The DNA here is from genome assembly GCA_016789745.1 of Bryobacterales bacterium. Taxonomy (GTDB): domain Bacteria; phylum Acidobacteriota; class Terriglobia; order Bryobacterales; family Bryobacteraceae; genus CADEFT01. The sequence continues at coordinate 50,344 of JAEUQF010000315.1, read as the reverse complement.
TTGACGATGGAGAGCAACGGCAAACGCGTGACGCGCGACGGTACACCGGTGAGTTATCAGACGAGCCCGATCTATTGGGGCGAGCCCGGCACCAACGGACAGCATTCCTTTTATCAGTTGATCCATCAGGGAACGAAGCTGATCCCATGCGACTTTCTGGCCTTTGCCGAATCGCTGCAGCCCATCGGCCGGCACCATGACATGCTGATGGCCAATGTGTTCGCGCAGGCCGAGGCGCTGGCGTTTGGCAAGACGGCGGAGCAAGTACAGGCCGAAGGCACGCCTGATTGGCTGGTGCCGCACCGGGTCTTTGAAGGGAATCGCCCGTCGAACACCATTCTGGCGCCGAAGCTCACGCCGGCGCTGCTGGGCAAGCTGGTGGCCCTGTACGAACACAGTGTGTACACACAGGGCGTCATTTGGGACATCAACCCGTTTGACCAATGGGGCGTTGAACTGGGCAAGGTATTGGCGAACCGGATTCTGCCGGAACTGGAGAGTGCCGAAGAGCCGGCGCTGGGCCACGATGCTTCCACAAACCGTCTGATCCGCTGGTACCGGCAGCACAAAGGATAGGGCAGTCGCGTTACCATACCTCCCATGAACCGCAGAGCCCTGTTTTCTCTAACCGCAGCCGCGGCGGCCGCCGCGCTTCCTGTTGCTGCCGCCGATAACAAGCCCGTGAAGGTGGCTGGCGGCTGGCGCATCGGCAATCTGTACTACTCGTCCGGCCTCACCGGCGTGCGTCCGGAAGCTCGGAAGGACCCGCTGGCTTTTGGCGGCGACATCAAGGAACAGACGCGCAACACGCTGAACCAGCATAAGAAGAACCTGGAATCGCTGGGCTCGTCGCTGGAGCACGTGATCAAGGTCACCGTGTTTCTGGCCGATGTGAAAACCGAGAAGAACGCCATGAACGAGGCCTATGCCGAGTTCTTCAAGACCAATCCGCCGGCGCGTTCGGCATTTGGCGTGGAGTTTCCGGATACGGCGACGCGGGTGGAGATTGAATTGGTAGCGTGGATTCCGTAATCGGGGAATGAGCACGGATCAGTCTGACGCCGGGGCGCTGCATCGCGACGATGCAAGCGAGCGGGCGGCCGTTCTCCATCAGCGCGGCCTGATGCAGGCAGAGTACGGGGATGCGGCGGGGGCGCTGCGCTTCTTTGAGCAGTCGCTGGCGATGGAGCAGCGGCTGGGCGATGGGCTTGGTATCGCCGCCAATCTGCATGGCATGGCGGGTCTGGCGCTGGATGCGGGCGATGATGCCCGCGCGCTCCGTTTGTATCAGGATGCGCTGGCGATTCGGGAGAGGCTGGCCGATACGCCCGGCATCGCCGCCACGTTGCATCAGCTTGGCTTGGTCGCGGCCGAAAGCGGGGATGACCGGGAGGCATTGGCGCTTTACGAGCGCTCTCTGCGGATCAGTACCGAGTCTGGGAGCGATGCCGGTCGTGCGCCAACGTTGTACCGCATCGCGGGGATCTATGCGGCACGGGAAGACTGGGCGGCCGCCGCCGGCTTCTATCGGCGGGCGGCGGAGTGTTACAGCCGTATCGATAACGTGGAACGTACAGCCGAATGCCATGCGTGCCTTGCGGCGGCCGCCTTCGTGAACGGCGATGCGGCGGTCGCGATCGAGAACGGCCGCGAGGCGGTGCGGGAGTTTGCCTCGATAGCCCACTGGCCGCGGATGGTGGGCCTGCTCGCGGCGTTGCCGGCTTACGAGCCCGAAATGGCCTTGAGTTGGCTGGCGCAGGCGGCATGGCTGGCCTGTGCGATGCCTGGGATGTCCCAGGACGGTATGGACGTGATTTCGGCGATCACACGACGGCTTCCCACCGGTTGCACGCTGGAGTTGACCATCGCGGCGCTGACCGTGCTACGGCTGGAGCGCGAAGCCGGGTGGCGGAAGCTTGCGTTGATGGATCCGGCGCGGGCGCTGCTGGAACTGGCGGCGATGAATCACGACATGGAAGAAGAGGCTCTGGAGGCGTGGCTGCAGGGCCGGAGGACCGGCTTCACAACGCTGTATCGGGAAGTGCTGGACGGGCTGGCGGCGCTGGTCCATACGGAGTGGCTATTCGAGCGCAGTGCCGTGCCGCGCGCCAGGTGACGCTTATGCTGCTGCTTATTCTGTTCGCGGTTACCGTGCAGGCCGCGGACCTCAACCCGAACGCGCCGCTTCGCGGCGAACTGGCTGCCACGCAGAGCCACATTCATAACTTGGCGGGCGCCGGCGATCAGTACCTTCATCTGGTAGTGCGCCAGCAGGGAGGCGATGTACGGCTGGTGGTGCAGAGCCCCGAGGCTGCCTTGATTGCGCAGACGGTGCGCGACGCCGTTGCGGGCAGCAAGGAGATCTTCGCGGTGCTCCCGGCGGCGGGCGCATATGCGGCGGTTGTGGAGTCGACCGCGACGGCTACGGTGTCATACGAGTTGGAAGTGCGTCTGCTGCGGCCAGCGACGGCGGAGGACCGCAGGCGGGCGGCGGCATTTGCTTTGAGCGCGGAGGGAGCGGCGCTGGCGACCCGAAAGCCGCGGACCGGCGAGGCGATGCGGCAGGGAATGAGCAAGCTGCGCGAGGCGTTGCCGCTTTGGGAGTCGCTGGGGGATGCCGGCTGGCGCGCCTACACGCTTCACGAACTGGGCAGCGCCCACTTCAACCTGGATGAACTGCCGCAGGCTCGCGATGCGCTGCTGGCGGCGCTGCCGGCTCGGAGGACCGCGAACAACCCGCGCGAGCTTGCTCTCACCCTGAGTACGCTGGGCGCGGCTTACAACGGGCTGGGTAAGTTTCGGGAAGCGATTGCGGTTCTGGAGGAGGCGCTGCCGCTCCGTCGTATTGCCGGAGACCGAATTGGTGAAGCCAACACGCTGAACAACATCGGCTTTGCGCTCAATCGGCTGGGGCAACGGGAACGCGCGGTGGATCACTACGTGCAGGCTCTGCAGATCCGCCGGACCATCGACGATAAGCCCGGGCTGGCGATCGCGCTTGGGAACCTGGCGGCGCTGCATCGGGCCATGGGGCAATTGGACAAGGCCCTAACACTGAGCGCCGAGCAACTGACGCTGGCCAGGGCGATCGGCAGCGAGATCGACCAGGCCGATGCGCTTTCGGGGCTGGGCACGGCCCATTACACGCTCGGCGACGTCCAGCAGGCGCAGGCTTACTGGCAGCAGGCCGAACCGCTATACGTGCGCACTGGCGATAACTTTGGTCTCGGCTCGGTGTACAGCAGTCTGGGGGCGGCGCATGCGAGTCTGCGGCAGTTTCCGGAGGCGGTTGCTGTTTATACCCGTTCGCTGGAGTTGCGCCGCAAGTCGGGCAATGCGCTGGGACAGATCTCATCGCTGTTGGGGCTGTGCATGGTGCATCGCGGAGCAGGTGATGCGGTGCGGGCCGCGCAGGCTGGGCAAGAGGCGCTGGCGATTGCACGGAAGGCGGAGAATCCTGCGGGCATTGGGCGATCGTTGCGGTGCCTGGGATTGAGTGATCTGCAGGCCGGACGGACGGACGGGGCCCGTCAGAAGCTGGAGGAGTCGGCCGGGCTGCTGAAGAACAGCGGCGACCTGGACGATCTCTCGCTGACGCTGGCGGCGCTAGCGGAGACCGAGGCGGCGGCGGGCAAGACCCGGGAGGCTCTGGCGTCTGTAAACGATGCCATTCGACTGGCCGATGCCGAACGGACGGGGTTGACGCCGGATCTGCGGGCGATGTTGCGCGGGGCTCGCCAACGGGAGTACGCGTTGCAGGTGGAGTTGCTCATGCGGCTGCATGGCGCCGAACCCGCCGCGGGTTTCGATACGCGGGCCTTCGAAGCGGCGGAGCGTTCGCGGGCGCGCAGCCTGATCGAGATGCTGAACGAAGCGGGTGCTTCGTTGACGCAGAGCCTTACCCCGGAGCAAAGAGAGCGTGGCGACCGGCTGCACGGGCACTTGTCGGCACTGCAGCGATCGTTGTTCCAGGGAAGCCCGGCGGATGGGCGCACAAAGCAGTTGGAGCAGCAACTGGCCGATGCCGAACGGGAACTGGAGCGGCATCAGATGGACCTACGCCAGTCGGCGGGCCGTTATGCCGAGGTCCGTTACGCGGAGCCGATGACGGTGTCGCGCCTCCACGAAGTGCTGGAGCCGGGCACAGTACTGGTGGCATACGCTATCGGCGAGGAGCGATCGTTCGTGTGGGCGGTTGGCAGCGAGCGGAACCTTCTCACGGGTACGCTGCCCGGACGCGCGGCGCTAGAGAAGGCAGTGGCGGCGTACCGCCAGCAGCTTTCGCAGCGGGTATCGGCGCTGACGCTGGCGTCATCGCTGGGGCGGATGGAAACGGCAAGCCGGGGCCTATATGAGATGCTGCTGGGGCCCGTTGCGCCGGCAGCGGCGTCGGCGAGGCGCCTGATCATTGTTCCGGATGGACCCTTAGCGTATCTGCCTTTTGAAACGCTGACCGCCAGGAGCGCGCCGCTGATCGAAACACACGCCATTGCGTACGCTCCCTCTGTAACGGTTCTGGCGGCCCTGCGGAGCCAACCGCCGCGGCGCGCGGAACGCTCCCTGCTCGCCATTGCCGATCCTGTCTATCCCAGCGCATCCACCACCCTTGCCGGCTACACCGCGGCACGTGGCTTGAACCTTATCAATCTGCCCAATACGCGTGCCGAGGCCGCTGCTATTTCCGGTCTCTTTGAGAAGCGGTCGACGTTGGTGCATACTGGCGCGGCGGCTACCGAACGCGCGGTGAAGAGCCAGTCCGGCCAGAGTTACCAGTACATTCACATTGCCGCGCACGGGTACTTCGATGAGGAGCATCCGCAGCGGAGCGGCATCCTGTTGGCACCGGGCGATGGCGAGCAAGACGACGGCATTCTGCAGGTGCGGGAAATCGCGGGTCTGCGGCTGAACGCCGACCTTGTGACGTTGTCGGCCTGCCAGACGGGGCTTGGCCGCGTCGTGGCGGGAGAAGGCGTGCTGGGGCTTACGCGGGCGTTCCTGTACGCGGGCGTGCGGAGCGTCGCCGTCAGCCTTTGGAACGTAAACGACGCCGCCACGGCCGAACTGATGAAAGCGTTCTACCGGAACCTGAGCCAAGGGATGGCGAAGCCGGAGGCGCTGCGGATGGCCAAGCTGAACCTGATCCGCGGCGCGCGGAAGACTTGGCGGCACCCCTACTTCTGGGCGCCCTTCGTACTCTGGTAGCGCGCGTCACGCCGGGCCCACAATGGGATCCTGTGCGTGAAAATGCTCCAGGATTTCGGTTTGGCGGGCTTCACTGAGATCCCAGAAGTTCTTTCCGAAGATCTTCAGGGCCACATACTGCAGGCCGGGGTCTGCGCCGCCGGATTTGGGCAGATACTTCTTCGCGCGGGTAACCCAGTCTTGCGACGAGTCTTGCTTTGCCTGATTGAACTTGAAAAGGAAAGCATCCAGCATCCGTTCCCGCTTAATTTTCCGCCGCCCGCAGAAACTGCTCAGAAGCGGAAACTTGTTGGGCCTGTCGATGATGTGCAGGTTGATGACCACCGGCGAACGTCCATCGAACGGCTTCTCTTCCATGACGGCCCTGCGGTCGAACAGGCAGTCCCAGATGCCCACGTTGATGTCCTTATGAGCCTTGTGCGTCACCATGGGGGAACTGGCGATGACGTCCAGCAGCTTGGTGAAAGCCATGCCGGGAAAGCGCCTGGTGATGAGATACCACTGGATGCGGTGCGAATACTCGCCGTGTCCCGGGTGCGCACCCACGTCCTTGAAAAAGATATAGCGCGATAGGAGACTGCTGAACACTTTTGGACTGGCAATTCCAGCCATGTAGACTTTTCCATCGCCAAGCGGCAACTCCGCCTGGGTACCGATGGAGGGATTGAGCCCATGTTTTGCCTCCTGCCGGCGGAGAACGGTGGCCAGCAGCTGCGTGTATCTCTTGTCATAGGAGGTACGGGGGTCAATGGGCCCCTTGTTCTCCGCCACGGCCTGTTCCCTTACCTTCTGGCGAGACTCCCAGTTGACGAAGTAATCGTGTGCGCCCTCAATGTGTCTGGAATTAGAGATGGTGGGGTCATTGACGCGGCTCTTGAGTTCCTGCAGCATGTCCGCCTCGAGCAGGGCGAGATACTCGTTCACCTGTTGCTTGCTGGATAGAAACTCGCCGATTTTTCCGAAATCATGAAGCACCGGCGTGTTCTTGAGACCGGGGAAATGGTCGACCAACTCCTGCTCGACCAGGTGGCGTAATAGCATCGAAAACCTCCCTTCAATCTTGGAAGCGAGGATCGGTGGCAGTCACCCCCATGAGGGTTGGAAAATAGGCGGCGGCTCAGTAACGGAACCGGTTACCGAGCCGCGCCCCTCGGCTCTCTCTCTAGAAGTGCAGGCGCAGGGTATACTGCACCTCACGCCCGTAATTCACCTGCGAGGTAATGCCGCCGAACTGCGTGCTGAGCACGTTGAGATTCGGATTGCCCGGCATCACACTGTTGGTCAGGTTATAGCCTTCCAGCCGCAGTTCCAGTTTCACGCGTTCGGTGACCGGAAAGTTCTTCGAGAGCGTGGAATCCAGGTTCCAGTAGTTGGGCCCGGTGAGCCCGCTATATTGGAACGGATTCGTCCGTGGCGTGAAGGGCGTTGCCTGTTTGAAGACGCTGGTGTTGAACCACTTGGACCAATCCCGTAGCGAACTGCCAGGATCGCCGGAAACGTCCAACTGGCCGAAGCGAAGGAAACTGCCGGAGTTCCACATGAAGATGTGGCTGGTGGACCAACCGCCGATGATGGCGTTCAGCACGGGATGCATGCCGGCTCCAAAGCGTTGGCCTTTGCCGATGGGCAACTCCCAGGTTGTGCCGAGCGTCATCCTGTGGCGCGGACTGGCGGCGGGAATCATGGTGAGTTTGTTGGCGTACTGGTCGGGAGCGTTGAAGAAGTCGCCGGTCGACTCGTTGTTGTAGTTGTAGCCCCAGACAAAGCTATAGCCCTGGGCGAACCGCCGCTGCAGGCGCATCTGCAAAGCTTTGTAGCGATTCTCCACGCCGGGCAGGAAGCCTTCGGTGAGGTCGCCGTATTGCGGATACTGCCGCAGCAGGTTCGACAGCGGCACGGTGCGCTGGCCGCGCAACTGGCCGGGCATGACGCTGGCCGGCAGCCCGAAGAAGGGGTTGGTCACCGGAGCCGTGAGCGCGGTCTTGTAGTCGTAGGTCAGTTGCGGATTCACCATGTTCAGCGCCTGACCGAAGCCGTTATTGCCGCCCTGTCCTTCGGGCACCATGTTGTGGCCGAAGTTCATGAAGAAGGTAACGTCGAACTTGATGCCGGCCAGCAGGTCGCGCTCCATGGTGAAGTTGAAGCGGTCGTTCATCGGCGTTTTCAGGTCCTGGCGGGTCCAGGTGGCGGCGCCGCCGAGATTGGTGTTGCGGCCGTTGCCGCGGCCCACCGGCATGACCAGCGGATTGGAGGCCGGGAACGGATTGCTCAACACGCCCTGGGGCACGCCCTGCAGCGCCACCGGGCCCGTGGAGGTGATGGAGAAGCCATCGCTGGACGGCAGACGCCAGGCATAGCCCAGGATGCTGTTGATGGGCACGGCGTAGCGGGCATAGCCGATGCGGATGGCCGTGCGGTCATTGGCACGGAATGCCACGCCCAGCCGCGGCAGGAAGTTGGACTTCGGGGCGTTGTAGAGACGGCGATTGCTGTCGTCGGTGTAGATCCATGCGCCGTTGTAGACGGGTTTCGGAGCGCCGGGGATGGCCGTGACCTGGGAAGGCATCACGGGCGCGTTGGCGCCCTGGAACGCGGGAATCGGATTCGTGAGATCCAGGTAGCGTGCCAGCCGGTCGCGCCGTTCATAGGGTGCGGTTTCAAACTCCCAGCGCAGACCCAGATTCAACGTGACGCGCCGGGACAGCTTGAAATCGTCCTGGAAGAACAAGCCGTACTGATCCTGCACGGGCCATCGCGGCGATACGTAGTTGGCCTGCAGCGTATTGTCCACCGCGCCCAGCAGGAAGGTGGCCCACGCGCTGCCGTAGTTCAACAGATCGGGCGCCACGAAGGTGTTGGCCGTGAAGTTCGCCGCGAACGGGAACGTTCCCAGGTTCGGCAGTTGCGAGTATTCGTAGGCATGGCGGAAGGCCATCCCGAACTTCATGTAATGACGCCCGCGATCGTGCCCCATGCTGCCCTGGTAGGAGTATTTCCGCGGCCGGTAGCTCCACCAACTCGACTTGCCGAAGGTGGCGCCGCCAATGTTGAGGTTGGGGTAGTAGACGGCAGGCATGTCCTCCAGATAGGGCTTGTACCAGGAGTTGCCGGGCCAGTATTTCTCTAGCCCCCCGGCCCCGATCTTGGCCCATTCGGAGTCGTACTCATCTTCGGAGTACACCACGCCGAGACGGAAGTTCAGCACGGTGCGAGGGGTTAGCGTGTAGACGCTGTCGAAGGCGGCGTTCAGGGCGTCCATGAGGCCGCCATTGTCCGATGGCGTGGCCGGGCTGTTGCCGTAGTTATCGTTATCGAGCCGGGTGCGAATGACGCTGTAGCGGGCGAATACTTTCCACTTCGAACTAATGTTCCAATCCGTGCGATTCGAGAAGTTCCAGTAGTTGAGGAACCAGGCGTAGCCGGTGCGGTAGTTGTTGACGCCGGTGGCATCGTCGCCCGGCCCATTCGGCTTCCAGACGTCGGCCATGAACAAGCGCGACGACGGGTCGATGCGCGAGGCGGGAATGACGTTGCCGGCGAAGGGCTGCCGGGTGACCGCGTTGGTAGCGGTGTTGGTCTGGGTCGTCCAGGGATCGAAGATCGGGCGAAGAACGCCAGCCTTGTTCAGAGTGCGGGAGAAGTCGCCGTTGCGTTCGAGATCCGTGGGCAGCGTCATCACGCGGGTGTAGGGCTGACGGTTGTCCCATTTTTCGAAAGTGGCGAAGGTGAAGAGGCGGTTCTTGAGAATGGGTCCGCCGATGGTGCCGCCATAGACGTGGTTGCGCACCACGTTCGGTGCGCGGGTGAAGGCGTTGGACACGGCATTCAAGGAAGGATTGCGGCCGAAGTAGTAGCCGCTGCCGTGAAACTCGTTCGTGCCTGCCTTCATGCCGACGTTCATAACGCCACCGGCCGAGAAGCCCGATTCAGCATCCACGGAGTTCTGCTGCACGGTGAACTCCTGGACGGCATCCATGGGCGGGGCATAGGATCCGCGCGAGCCGACCCCGATGGGCGATCCGTCAATCTGGACTTCGTTGCGCCCGCTGGTCTGCCCGCCGACATCGACGCCGGTGCTGGAAAGCTGATAGAACGGGTTGCGCTTGGAGACGTCCGAGTAGCGGTTCACCACGGCCGGATCGAGCAGGGCGAGGGTGAAGGGATTGCGCGCCAGCACGGGCAGTTCCTTCAGCATCTTGCCGTCGATGGTTTGCGACAGGGTCGTGGTGTTGAACTGCAGTTCCACGGCGTTGTCGGAGACGGTGACGGTCTGGTTCACGTCGCCGACTTTCAGGCTGACATTGATCGTCAGGTCAGAGCGCACCAGGACCTGGATGTTCTCCTGGATGAATTTGCCGAACCCGGAGTTCTCTCCGGTGAGCGAGTAAGTGCCGGGCTCGACGTAGTCGAACAGGTAACGGCCGCTTTCATCGGAGGTACGCTGCGTCGCGTTCTTCGTACTGCTGTTGATGAGGGTGATGGTGGCGCGGGGAATCGAGGCGCCAGTAGAGTCCGTGACAACGCCTTGCACACGGCCTCGATAATCTTGCGAGAAGAGGGATACGCTGAGCACGCACCCTAACAAAACGGCACGAAACATAGGAGACTGCCTCCGTTCGTGAAATGGGGTGATTGTACCCTAAATCATTCAGGCGTGAAAGCGGATATTTCAGCCCGCCAGACATTTCTTATGAGAATTCTGGAGTTCGATGCGCACTCTTTTGTCAAGAAGAGCGCGTCCCGCATCGCCGCCAAGCGTTCGTCACGCCTTCGGCAAGCAGTTGTCGAAGTTCAATAACTGCGCCAGGAGGCTCCGTATTTCCATTCCTACAACCTGCTGAAACTCAACGCCAAGCCACCTCCCCCGTCCATTGGCCACAGAAGTGCTTTCCCCATGAGCGTGCGAATTCGGGTTAGAATCCAACCGCGCCCTTTTTCCCGGCTGCTCATCGGTACCCTTGCGGTATGCCTGGGCACGTTCAGCCTGCTTGTCTCGGCGACGATTGAAACTGCCGTGGCGAAGCCCGTGCCTGTTCGCGTTGCTCCAGCGGTACTGGTGCATTCGGTGGCGCCTCCGCCTATGCCCGGTCCGGTCCCCATCCCTCCGATTCCGCGCCGCGCCGGTCTGCGGCAGCCCTGCGGCACACTGACGCATACGGAACTGAACCGGCTGATCTGGGACGCGGCACAGCGGCACGAAGTGAGCTCGATTCTGCTGCTGCGGGTGATTCTGCAGGAATCGGGCGGACGGCCCTGCGCGGTGAGTCCGAAAGGCGCCACGGGGCTGATGGGCCTGATGCCTGCCACGGCGCGCCATTTCGGCGTCCACGCCACCAGCCCGGAACAGAACATCGACGCCGGGGCGCGCTACCTGCGCATCCTTCTGCAGAAGTATCGCAACGACTTCCGCCTGGCGCTGGCGGCCTACAATGCGGGCCCCGGACGCGTGGATCAGTATCAGGGCGTGCCGCCCTATCGCGAAACGCGCAACTATGTCGCCCGCATCCTTGGCGAGTGACGCTGGCTCGCGATACGATTGGCCCAGGTTCTGATCTCACCTATGACGCGCCGATCCTGGCTGATCTCGCTGCCCGCGGCGGCCGCCGCGCAAACTGTCGACGAGCGCATCCGGCAGATGGCGCAGGCACCGCCCCTGGCCCTCACCTTTACGGGCACGACGGCCGCGCAATGCCGCCAGTGGCAGCAGCAGTTCAAGGCGAAGCTGGAGGCCTGCCTTGGGCCCTATCAGCCGCCGGCTCGGTGGAGCATCGCTTCGGAGACGAAGACCGACCTGGATGGGCATACGCGGCACCAGATCACGCTGCGGGCACCGGGTCATCCGGACTTGCCGTTGTATCTGCTAAGGCCAGCCAGACCCGCCGCGGGCAAGCGCGCCGGCATCCTGGCACTGCACGGCCATGGCACGTTCGGACATGAGTCGGTTGCGGGCATTGATTCCAGCGAAGAGCGTCGCCGCGAAATTGCCAGTGCCAACTACGACTACGGGCGGCAACTTGCGTTACGCGGCTACACAGTGGCGATTCCCTGCTTCACGCCGTTTGGCATCCGCTTGGGCGACCGGAAGGCGTATCGCGGTGAGGATCCCTGCGCGGTGACGTTCGCACGCCTGCAGTTGTTCGGCAAGGTGCTGATCGCGGAAAACCTGCGCGACTCGCTGTGGGCGCTGGCGTTCCTGGCCTCGCAGCCGGATGTCGACGCGGCGCGGCTTGGCTGCGTGGGCCTTTCCTATGGCGGTCGCATGACCATGCTTACCTCGGCGCTGTCTCCACGGATCAAGGTGGCGGTGTGTTCCGGCGCGTTGAACGTGATGCAGGAGCGCGTGCGCGGCCGTTATTCCTGTGAGGCGCAGATTATCCCCGGTTTGCTGCAGTATGGCGATGTGCCGGAAATTGGCTCGCTGATCGCGCCAAGGCCATGTCTCTGGGAGGTGGGCCGGAAGGATGGGCTGATGGTGCAGCCTTGGGCCGATAACGGTTACGCTGCTATGGAACGGGCCTGGTCGGCGCTGGGGGCGGGTGAGAATCTATCGCTGGATTCGCATGAGGGCGCGCACCGGTGGAGTGGTGTCAAAGCCTTCCCATTGCTCGATCGGGTGCTTGCGTAACCGCTGTCACTTGCTTCGTTCGTAGAGCATGCGGCAGTACTCGCCGCGGGTGATGCCGGCCGGCGGGCGATGGTCGGGCACCCCGGCCAGCCTGGCCCATTCCTTCGCGGTCGCCTCATCCAGTTTGTCCTTCGAGCGTGCGTAGTAGTCCGGGAAGAACCCCTTCGTCCCAAAATACTGCAAGGCGGCGTAGGCCGGATCGGAACGGTCAATGTCCCTGAAATACGTCAGCACCTGGCCCTGTCCCAGGAGCTTGCGCTGCAACTGATCGACGTCCACGCGACGGGGCGCTAGGCCGGCGGCAATCGCAAGGTGCGCGGCGACGCCCGCTGCCTGGCCCAATGCCATCCACGTAGGCTCGACACGGATGGTGGAGAAAGCGACATGCGTGGCCGATGCGGGCACCGGCACCAGCAGGCCATCCACCTTCTTCGGCACGATTACGCCGTAAGGAATCTGGTAAGGCCGCGTGAACTTGTCGAGCATCAGGATGTAGCCTTCGAGGGCGACGTCATGTCCCGGTTCCCGCTTGCGGACCGGGAAACTGTCGATGGGGAACTCGCCAGCGACAATCGTGTTCTTGTGAATGCGCGGCCGTCCGAGTGCCGGCCCGCTGATCAGGTCATTTTCGCTCAATACGTACTCGCCCACCACGCGCCGCGCCTCGCGCACGTACAGTTGCCAGGGGAAGTTGCCATTGTCGGAGAACTCGTCGCGCGCCAGGTGGTATTGGTTTGCCAGCTTGCGCTGTTCAGCGGGGATCTCGCTGTCGTTCTGCAGGAAATAGAGCAGGCCCAGGGTGATGTTGCGAATGCGCGTTGCGATGCGTTCCCGCTCTTCCCAACCGGCCTCCGGGTACGCGTAGTTCTCCTCCGGAAACGGAAAGCCCAGCGGGCGTGGATTCATGTTGATATCGGTCTTGCGGTTGGGGATCTCGGCGATGGACAAAGCACGGATGACGGTGTTGAACGTGGGCCCGAAGTAGCCGACGCCATCCTTCATGACCGTCGGCGGACGCATGCGGCCAGCCTTCCAATCGTCGATATAGCCGAGGTACCGCTTGCGGTCGTAGCCCGGCGGCGCGTCGCGCAGCACCACGCTGTTGTTCGGATCGGTGGTCAGGCACAGGCGGTAAGTATAAGCCTGCACGCGCTTGTCGCCTTCGCCGGTGGTGCCCGGCAGGAACGTGCGCGTGTCGTAATCCTGGTAGACGACACCGGCATGGAGTTCGTTGGTCTCGGCGCGGCTCTCGCGACCCACGCGGTATTCGGCACCGGCGAAGGCGGCCAGATCCCCTTCGTAGGTACCATCGATAAACACCTTGCCGCGGAACTCTGTTTCCGCGTTGCCATCGCGGCTCACCACACGCAGGCCCACCACTGTGTCGCCGGACCGCATGACTTCGGTCAGCCGCATCCGCTTGTACACGCGGATGCGGCTCTCGGCCGCCACCATCTGTTCGAAGATGCGTTCGGCGACCGACGGCTCATAGTAGTAGCCGTCGCGGCTGGCCTTCACGTTCGCATGGCCGGGGCCGTAGCGCTCCACGTAGTCCCGGTAGACGCGGCCGGTGAACTCGCGGAAGAGGCCGCCGATGGCCTCGCGGGTCTCGATGTCGCTCTTTCCCAAGCCGCTGGCGGACATGCCGCCGATGTGGTTCTGGTATTCGACCAGAGCCACGCTGTGACCCAGCCGCGCCGCCGCCAGAGCTGCCGACAATCCGCCGGGCGTCGCCCCGTACACCACCACGTCAAAGCGCTCCGCGGCCGTACAACTCCATGCCGCCAACAGCCACGCCAGCAGCTTCACGGCACTAACTCCCGCACCCGGAATTGGGAGATCTCGATGTCCTCTTTGTTCGTGGAATAGATGACCCAGAGCGAGCCGTTGTGTTCGATGGCATGCGGATATTGGAAACTGCCGCCGGCGCGCGGGCGAGCGGCCAGCCGCGAAGGCAGCGCGCGCTGCCGCAAGGCAAGCGGCCGGTCATACGTCCATCCATCCCGGCTGAACGTGATCGCCAGCGGATCCCGTGACTTCGGATCCGGGTTATTCAACAGGCAATACGTGCCGTTCCTGAGACGCAGGACGAAGTTCTTGCTGGTGGCATCGGGGTAGTTCGTCGATACCGGCGCGTCCCAATTGTTCCCTTTGTCGCGGCTGACGATATGGATCAGGCGGCCGGACCGCGTGCCGTCGCGCACGATCAGGTGTACGGTGCCGTCCGGCGCTTCATACACCGTGGGCTCATCCATGCGGTGAAACGGCGGCTCATTCGATACGGGAACTGTCTTCCAGCCATTGGCCGGGTTGTCCGTCATCAGGTACGACACGCTCATGTTCTGGTCGCGGCAGGGCATGGCATACAGGCCGGCGATGCGCACGGGCGGGAAGTTGTTCATGCAGTTGTCGGCATACAGGCCTGCCGGCTGCCATTGGCTGCCCGACCACGTGTAGCGCATCAGTTTGAGGTTCTTCCAAACCACGCTCTTGCCGCGATTGCGATAGTCGGCGCTCTCTACCAGCGCCCCCAACGCATGCAGCTTTCCGCCTTCGACGAACAATCCGCGCGTGATCCAGCGCTGCGGACCCTGTACGCCGTCCGGATCCGGAGCCAGCACCGCCGGTGCCGACCAGACGTGGCCATCGCGGCTGGTGGCGTAGCGAATGTGCTGGTCGGGGTCTTCCTCGTTCACCGCCGACGACGACCAGGCGGCCCAATAGCGGCCGTCGAAATGGGCGATGTACGAATGCAGATTGAAGCCGCTCTTGCCTTTCTCCCCGCGAAACACCAGGGAATGTCGCCCGGGAGCCTGCTTCAACCCGGCCGGCGTTGCCAGCAGATCGTCGGAGGCCAGCAGTTTCCTGGCATCCGGCGACTCCGCGGCAGCAATCATCACGAGCAACGCACAAACGAGACCTGACACAGGGTCGAGTATAGCGGGGGATCCAACTACCGCGCCGATTTTGTCGTGTTAAGATTACACTGCTGTGTTTAAGAGTCTGCTTTTCCTCACGCTATTGACGCTCCCCCTGCGCGCCCAATCCACCAAGGCCGAACTCTTCGGCACCGTGTTCGACCCCTCCGCGCTCCCCGTCACAGCGGCCCGCGTCCAACTGACCAACACAGCCACGGGCCTGGAGGCATCGGTCACCACCAACGAAGACGGGCACTACCAGTTCCTGGCGCTTCCCGCCGGTGCCTACAGCCTGACGGTGAATCGGCAGGGATTCTCGCCTCTGACGCGATCCGGAATCGTGCTCCGTGTCGGCGACCGCACCGGCGTTGACCTGACACTGCAACTCGGCGATGCGTCCCAGACCCTGGAAGTCACCGCGCAGGCGCCGCTGCTGCAATCCAGCAGGGGAACGGCCGCGTTCGTCGTGGAACAGAAGAAAGTGGTGAATCTTCCGCTGGACGGCCGCAACTTTGTTCCCTTGATTGCCCTGAATCCCGGCGTGAGCCTGCCGCCGGGCAACCTGCTACCGCGCATCAATGGAAGCCGTCCGCGGGTGAGTGAATACATCTATGACGGCATCAGCGTGCTTCAGCCGGAACCCGGGCAAGTGGCCTTCTACCCCATCATCGACGCAATGGATGAGTTCCGCGTGGAAGGGAACAGCTACTCCGCTGAGTACGGGCGTTCGAACGGCGGCGTGATCATGGTGAACCAGAAGTCGGGCACGAACACGCTGCACGGCACTCTGTTTGCGTTCTTCCGCAATGAGAAGCTGAACGCGCGAAACTTATTCGCAACCACCGGGCCGAAGCCGCGGTTTCGTCGCAACCAGTATGGCTTCGTGCTCGGCGGCCCGATTGCAAAGAACAAGACCTTCTTCTTTGCCGACTGGCAGAGCACGCGCCTGAACACGGGCGTTGTCCGGACCAGCACGGTTCCGACGTCCGCCCAGCGGCGCGGCGTGTTTACCAACGCCATCTTCGACCCCGCTACGACGCGCCGGGCGGATGGCGTCTGGCTGCGCGATGCTTTCCCTTCGAACACGATTCCCGCCGCCCGTTTTGACCGCGCCGCGCAAGCGGTGGTCGACCGCTATCCGGCTCCCAATGTCTTCACGGCGACTGGAGCCGAGGCCGCCGCCAACAACTACCGGCGCACGGGGAATGACGATACCATGGCCGACCAGTTCGACGGCCGCCTGGACCGTTACTTCGGCGCCCGCCACCGTGTGTTCGGACGCTATTCCTATCTGCGCGATGATTCCAGCCCGACCACGCCGCTACCGGACGGCAGTGGGAACCTCACGGCCGGTGCTCTTGGCAACACGCTGACGCGCGCCGACAGCCTTGCCACCGAGCATACGCTCACCATCTCTCCCGCCGCGGTGAACCAGCTTCGCTTCGGCTACACGCGCCGTAAGTTCAACCGCGAATCCGGCCGCCTGGGCCAGCCGCTGTCGCAAGCCACGCTGATCCCGAATATTCCCGCCTCCTCCTTTTCGGACGTTCTGCCCACGTACGATATTGTGGGCTTCCAGCAGCTTGGTCCGCCTGCCAGCGGCAATGCCGAGTTCACTACTTCGGTCACGCAGTTTATCGACAACTACTCGCTGGTGCGCGGCCGTCACAGTCTGAAGGCCGGTACCGATATTCGCCTGCAGACCCTGGACGTGCTGCAGCCGCCGAGCCCCACGGGCAACTTTCAGTTCACCAATATCTTCACCGCGGGTCTTTCGCCCACTGGGGCCGTCGTGGCTAATACCGGGAGCGCATTCGCTTCCTTCCTGACGGGACGCACTGGCCGCTTCAGCCTGGATGCCCAACCCGAAGTGATCAAGCCTCGCGCCCGCATTGCCGAGTTCTTCCTGCAGGATGACTGGCGCCTGACACCCCGGCTGACGGTGAATCTGGGCGTTCGGTACACGTTGAACTTTCCGTCGACAGTGGTTGATAACCAGGGCGCGGTGTTCAACCTCGCTACGCAGAAGCTGGATATCCTTGGCGCGAACGGCCAGCCGCGTAACGCGCGCAACCTGGAGAAAGGCAACTTCGCCCCGCGTGTGGGGTTGGCTTTCAAGCTGACCGATTCCTTCGTTGTGCGCAGCGGCTATGGCATCACGTGGATCGAGCAGGCTGGCATTACGACGCCGTTTACCACGCCGCTGTTCCCGTTCATCCAGACGCTGGGGCAGCAGACGTTGGATAACATCAACCCCGCATTCGTACTTTCGCAAGGGCCCACCGTGACGGTGCAACCGGCCACTGCGGACTCCGGCCTGGGTCAGGGTGTGTTTGGTGTCCAACGCACGAACGGCTCCGGCTATGCGCAACAGTGGAACGTGATGCTGCAGAAAACGTTCGCTACCAACTGGAGCATCGAAGCCGGCTATCTTGGTTCGAAGCTCACCCGGCTGGGCGTGCCGGACGTGAACCTTAACCAGTTGACCGTGGAACAACTGGCGCTGGGATCACAACTGACGCAGCAGGTGCCCAATCCGTATTTGGGGCAGATTCCGGCGAACACCTCCCTGGGCACGCCGACCATCGCGCGGGGCCAACTGCTGCGCCCCTTTCCCCGCTTCACCACCGTGACGTTGTATCGCAACAACATCGGTCATTCAACCTATCACTCGTTTCAGACGCGGCTGGAACGGCGCTTTGCCCAGGGGCTGACGTTCACCGCGGCCTATACGTTCTCCCGTCTTATTGATGATGCCGGCGCTGTCTTCGACTCGGCGGTGCTCACCGGGCCTGTGGCTAACTTTCAGGCTGCGGACAGCTTCAATAAGCGCCTGGAAAAGGACGTCTCTACCGGCAACGTGCCGCATATCTTCTCGAGCGGCGTTGTCTGGGAACTGCCGCTAGGGCGCGGGCGGTTGCGAGGTGGCTGGCAGATTGCCGGCATCGCAAGAGCCCAATCCGGCAGCCCGATCGCGGTCACGCAGGCCACTAATCTGAACGCCTTCGCGGGCTTCGGCATCCAGCGGCCGAATCGCGTGGCGAACCCCACCTTAGCCGGCCACCAGCGCAGCGTTGCGCGCTGGTTCAACACACAGGCGTTCGCGCAGGCTCCGCAGTTCACGATTGGGAACAGTTCGCGAAACCCGGTTGTGGGGCCCGGGTATAAGACGCTCGACATCATGGTGGGCAAGACCTTCCTGCTGAGCGAGCGCCTGCGTGCCGAGTTGCGGGCCGAGGCCTTCAACGTCGCCAATACGCCGCCGCTGGGCAATCCCAACGCCAGTTTCGGCAACGCCGCGTTCGGCACCATCACGACGGCGTTGGATCCGCGTGTGTTCGAACTGGTGCTGAAGATGCAATTCTGAGGCTTCCCGCTATACTCACTTCATGCATCACCCCGGCGCCGGAGCGGCGTCCTTTTCGTCGGCGTTTGACGCTTTGCAAGCGGGCGACCTGCACGTCCTGAAGGCGCTTCTGGAATCCCAACCGCAACTCCTCCGCGCCAGTGATCCGAAGGGCAACACGCTGCTGAACCTGGCCGTCTCCACCGCCGGCACTGCCGCGATGGAACTTCTGCTGGCTGCCGGCGCTGATCCCAACGACGCGAACCAGCATGGTTGGACGCCGCTGCATCAGGCCGCCTATTCCAACCAGCCCCAAGCCGCGAGTCTGTTGCTGGAAGCCGGAGCCGCACTGCACGCCGAAGCGCGCGGCAGTGGTGGCACGCCGCTCATCGTTGGCCTGTTCTGGGGCCATCGGGATACGGCGGCGCTGCTGGCCCGTCACGGCGTGATGCCGAACAATCTGCGGGCCGCGGCCGGGTTAGGAGACCTGGCGCGGGTGGAAGCCTGCTTTGGAAGCGATGGCGCGCTGACCGCGGAGGCGTGTGCCGCCCGCGGCTTTTATCGCCCTCATAGCGGCTTCCCGGAATGGCAGCCGTCCTCCAACCCCCGGGAGGTTTTGGACGAAGCCCTGGTTTGGGCTTGCAAGAGCGACGCCGTAGCGGTGCTGGATCGCCTGCTTGCGGCCGGCGCCCGCCTGGATGCCGACCCCTACCGGGGCACGCCGCTGCTGTGGGCGGCGTACTGCAATCGTCTGGAAGCTGCCGGGTGGCTGGTTCGCCACGGGGCTCCGGTGAACCAGCAGGCCACCTTCGGCGGACTTACGCATGGGCAGGGGATCGCCGCCTTGCACCTTGCCGCCCAGTGCGGCCATCTGGAGATGGTGAAGCTGCTGGTGGAAGCGGGCGCCGACCGCTCCTTGTGCGATCACCTTTATAAAGCGACGCCCCTCGACATGGCGTCGCACTTCCAACAACAGCACGTCCAAGCTTATCTGCGATGCCTGTAACGAACCGCCTCGCCCAGATCCGCAAGAATCGCGGTGTCGGTGCCTCCGACCTGGCGCGCCGCATTGGCGTGAGCCGCCAGACCATCTATGCCATTGAAGCCGGCACCTACGTTCCGAACACAGAGGTGGCGCTACATCTGGCACGCCAGTTGGAAGTGACGATCGACGAGCTTTTCTCGCTTCACGACGAGCCGTCCGCCGGCGCCGACTCCATTGCAGCGGAAGTGCTCAGCCCGGAAGTACCCGTGAAGGGGCAGCCGGTGCGGATCTGCCAGATTGGCTCGCGCTGGGTGAGTGTTCCGGTGAGCGCCTCGCCCTACTACATGCCCGAAGCCGATGGCATTGTGAAGGGCGCCACGCGCTCGAAGGGGCGCGCCGACCTGCTGGTGTTTGCCAAAGAGGAGGCGGGGCAGAAGCGCATTGTCCTGGCTGGCTGCGACCCGGCGACGGGCCTTCTTTCCCACATGGTGGAGAAGGCCAGCGGCGTGGAGGTGGTGTGTGCCGGCGCTTCCAGCAAGCTTGCGCTGCAGTGGCTGGTGGAGGGCAAGGTCCACGTCGCCGGATCACACCTGGAGGACCCCAAGACCGGCGAGTTCAACGTGCCCTTCCTGCGCAAGCAGTTTCCCGATGAGGAGTTCACCGTGGTGACGTTCGCGCGCTGGGAGGAGGGTTTTGTGGTGGCACCGGGGAATCCGAAGTCCATTTGCGGGGCAGAGGATCTGGCGCGGCGTGGGGTGCGCCTTGCGAATCGGGAACCGGGCTCCGGAGCCCGCGCACTGCTGGACAAGCTGCTGGAGAAGGCCGGTGTCGATGGCAACAAAGTAAACGGGTATGAGCGGGTTGCCTTCGGTCATCTGGCGGCCGCCTACGATGTGTTGACCGGCGATGCGGATGCCTGCCTGGCGACTCGTTCGGCGGCACACACGTTCCATCTCGATTTCGTTCCCATACACAGCGAGCGCTATGACCTGGTGATGCGCCGTCGCACGGCCGATCTGCCGGCGGTGAAGGCATTCCTGGATGTTCTACAGCGCGCTACGCTGCGGCGGAAGCTGGAAGTGCTGGCGGGGTACGATACGTCGCAAACGGGTGCGGTGGTTATCTGACGCCTGCCTCAAGGGCCGCGTATTCCTCATCGGTGAACAGCCGGGAGCGGATCAGGAACCGCACGCCCTCCGGCCCTTCCAATGAAAACATCCCGCCCCGTCCCGGCACCACGTCCAGGATCAGCTGCGTATGTTTCCAGTATTCGAACTGGCTCTTGCTCATATAGAACGGCGTGCCCTCAAGCTCCGCCAGTTTGACGTCGCTATCGCCCACCAGGAACTCCCCGCGCGGATAGCACATCGGGGAGCTGCCGTCACAGCAGCCCCCCGATTGGTGGAACATCAGGTCACCGTACTTGGCGTGTAGCTTTGCGATCAGTTCCTGCGCGGCGGGAGTCGCATACACCCGCCGCAAGTCCAGTGACACTGCCATTGCCTCGTTTAGAAGAAACCCAGCTTGTTCGGGCTGTAGCTGACCAGGATGTTCTTGGTCTGCTGGTAGTGGCTGAGCATCATCTTGTGGTTCTCACGTCCGATGCCCGATTGCTTATAGCCACCGAAGGCCGCGTGCGCGGGATAGAGGTGATAGCAGTTGGTCCACACGCGTCCGGCCTGAATCTCGCGGCCGAACTGGTAGGCGCGGTTCATGTCGCGGGTCCAGACGCCGGCGCCCAGGCCATACAGCGTGTCGTTGGCGATGGACAGCGCTTCTTCTTCGTCCTTGAAGGTGGTGACGCTGACCACGGGTCCGAAGATCTCTTCCTGGAAGACGCGCATCTTGTTGGTGCCCTTGAAGACCGTGGGCTGTACGTAGTAGCCGCCGGCCATCTCGCCATCGAACTCCGCCCGCGCTCCGCCGGTCAGCACCTGGGCGCCTTCCTGGCGGCCGATGTCGAGGTAAGAGAGGATCTTCTCGAGCTGCTCATTGGAAGCCTGCGCGCCGATCATCGTGGAGGAATCGAGCGGGTTGCCCTGCTTGATGGCCTTCACCCGCGGCAGCACCCGTTCCATGAAGCGTTCGTACATGGACTCCTGGATCAACGCGCGCGAGGGGCAGGTGCACACTTCGCCCTGGTTCAAGGCAAACAGGACCAGGCCTTCGATCGCTTTATCGAGGAAGGCGTCGTCCTTCGCCATCACATCGTCGAAGAAGATGTTGGGGCTCTTGCCACCCAGTTCCAGGGTTACCGGAATGAGGTTCTGGGAGGCATACTGCATGATGAGGCGGCCGGTGGTGGTCTCGCCGGTGAAGGCGATCTTGGCGATGCGCGAGCTGGAAGCCAAAGGCTTGCCGGCCTCGAGTCCGAATCCGTTCACCACGTTGACCACGCCCGGCGGAAGAAGGTCGCCCACCAGTTCCATCAGCTTGAGGATGGACCATGGCGTCTGCTCGGCGGGCTTCAGCACCACGCAGTTACCGGCGGCCCGCGCCGGGGCCAGTTTCCACACCGCCATCAGGATGGGGAAGTTCCAAGGGATGATCTGCCCGACCACGCAGAGGGGCTCCGGATAGTGGTAGGCGACGGTGGTTTCGTCGAGTTCGGAGATGCCGCCTTCCTGGGCGCGGATGGCTCCGGCGAAGTAGCGGAAGTGGTCGATGGCGAGCGGCAGGTCGGCGGCCATGGTCTCCCGGATCGGCTTGCCGTTGTCCCAGGTCTCGACGGTGGCCAGCATCTCCAGGTTCTGTTCCATCCGCTCGGCAATCTGTTCCAGGATGCGTGCCCGCTTGGCCACGGAGGTCTTGCCCCATTCGCGCTTGGCCGCGTGCGCCGCATCGAGTGCGCGGTCCACGTCAGCGGCATTCGAGCGCGGAATTTCGCACAACGTCTTGCCCGTGATCGGCGTGGTGTTCTCGAAGTAGCTCTGGGAGAGTGGCGACATCCACTCACCCGCAATGTAGTTCCCGTAGCGTGTCTTGATGCTCAGCGGCATTCCGCCAAGGCTGGTTTCGATGGTGGTCATACGTAGGCCCTTCTTTCGGACGGACAGTTGCGATCTTGAAACGGACGCACCCCGCACGCGCGTGGGGGCTGCACTCTGAAACGAGATCATCATAACACCCGCCCGGCCACGCGGCCGAACCCCATGTTAGGATGGTCCTCTCTCTAAACCCCATGCCACAAGCCGCCGCTCCTACTGCTTCCGGGAAACCTTCGACGCAACGCCCGTGGTGGTCTGTTGAGGACTGGGTGGTTGTGTGGATTGCCGTAGCCACCCTCGCCGCGATTCTGGCGGGCTATCGCCCGTCGGCCCCGCCCACGAAATGGGCGTCGGTGTCCGCCATCGCGGGGCTCTTGTCGCCCAGCGCTTTGCAGGCGTGGCGGTCGCTGGCGCTGGTTGCGGGCGTTACAGCGGCGGCCGGCATCGCGCTGCTGCGGGAACGCGTCGCCAGTTTTCTGCCGGCGTTCCCGGTTGTGTTCCTGCTTGCGGTGATGTCGCAACTGCTGGCGGGCAATGCGGTCGCCAATGCGTGGGGGATTGAGTTTGTGATCTTCGCGTTGGGGATGGGCCTGCTGGTCAGCAACACCGTAGGCACACCGGACTGGCTGATGCCCGCGGTACGTACGGAGTTCTTCATCAAGACCGGCATCATTCTGATGGGCGCCACGATTCTGTTCGCCGAGATCCTGCGGGCCGGTGCGCTTGGCATTCTGCAGTCGGTGCTGGTCGTAGCGGTGGTCTGGTATGCGAGCTTCCGGCTGGCCAAGTACTTCCGGTTGGATGATGAGTTCGCCGCCATGCTATCGACGGCCGTCTCTATCTGCGGCGTTTCGGCTGCCATTGCAGCCTGCGGCGCGATTGAAGGGGATCGCCGCAAGCTGAGTTATGTGACCTCGCTGGTGCTGATTGTAGCGGTGCCGATGATCGTGCTGCAGCCCTGGATTATCCGGTATTTCGGGATACCCGATACGGTTGCCGGCGCGTGGCTGGGCGGCACGCTGGATACCACGGGCTCGGTGGTCGCGGCGGGGGAGCTCATCAGCGATACCGCGATGAAGGTAGGCACCATCGTCAAGTTCTCGCAGAACGTGCTGATCGGCGTGGCGGCGTTCCTGCTGTCGGTGTGGTGGAGTTCCCGGCCGTCGGCCTCTGGTGCCACCGTGAAGACGACGCCAGCGGTGATTTGGAGCCGCTTTCCGAAGTTCGTGCTCGGTTTCGTCGGGGCTTCGCTGTTCTTCTCGTTCGCGCTGCAACCCGCCTACGCCGGGTCACTCAAGTCGTCAATTACCACGCTGCGCAACGTTTGGTTCTCGATGGCCTTTGTCTCCATTGGACTCGAAACGCGCTTCACGGATTTGCTGCGCATGGAGGAAGGGCGTCCGCTGTTCAGCTTTTTGGGGGCGCAGGCGTTCAATCTGGTATGGACGCTGCTGCTCGCTTGGGTGATCTTCGGCGGCGTGCTGTTCCCGATTCCGAAGTTCTGATCAGAAGAAGGCACGGGTGACGAACACCGCCATCTGGCCGCGGGTGTTGCCATCCTCCCCGCAGTAGGTCGTTGCCGTGCAGCCGGTGGTAATCCCCAATTCGCGCAGTTTCTGGATGTAGGCAAAGAACGGGTGCGCGGACGGGATATCGGTGAAGTAGGGTGAGGGTGTGTAGGGGAACAGGTCAGTGGCCGTGACGCCCAGCACGGCCCGCACCACAAAGGCCGCCATCTGTCCGCGGGTCACAGTGGCATCGGGGCAATAGGTCGCCGCCGTGCATCCGTTGGTTACGCCGAGTTCTTTCAGCTTCTGGATGTACCGGAAGGCTGCGTGGCCTGCCGGGACATCGGCGAAGTAAGGCGTCGAGCCGGAGGTGAAGTTCTCCCCCAGCAGGGCTCGCACGAGGAACGCGGCCATTTCGGCTCTCGTCATAGCGTCTTCGGGACAGTACATTGTCGCGGATCCGCTACAGCCGGTCGTGATGGCCTGCACCTTTAGAAAGTTGATGTACTCGAGGAAAGGATGGCTGGCCGCGACGTCGGTGAACTGCGACATCCCGGAGCCGCTTTGCAGATACCGGAGGCTCTGCCCCGCTACAGACAGTGTTCCCGGGCGCGGCGTCGTGCTGGAGTTGGCCGACGCGGTGAACGGAAAACTGCCCGGGCCGCTGCCTGACCGGGACGTGCCCAAGGTCAACCACGTTGATTCACTGACGGCCTGCCAGGCGCAACCGGGCTGAGTGGATACGTTCACCGTGTAAGAGCCCGCCGTATTCGCGAGCAACGCGGCCGGGCCAGTGACGCTATAGGTGCAGTTCGCCGGCGCCTGCATCACGATGTGCGCGACGCCGCCAACCATAACCGTGGCGCTCCGGGCGGCGCCGGTGTTCGCCGCAACTTGGTATCGAACGGTTCCGTTGCCGGTGCCTGGTGGTGTTCCCGTCACGGTGATCCAACCAGCGTTCGCTACCGCTGTCCATGCGCAGCCGCTGGCGGCCGTCACAGACACCGTGCGAATGTCGCCGGAAGCCGCCACCGAGGCTTCGGCGGCATCCAGCACCACCGTGCAGGGGGACGACGTTCCCGTCGTACTTCCGAGCGTGGTCAGATCCTCCACGCGGCTGGGTACACCGCCGGCCGCCAGCCAGGCCGCCGCAGTTTCCGATACCGTCGCCCAGCGGACGTTGCTGTTCAAACCGGATGTCGCGGCCCATGCTTCGATCTGGTCGATCCCGTCGTTAGTGTCCACCACGACCAGGCTGTCCGGATGCACCATAATCGTGGAACTATACACGGGCGCCGCTCCAGAGGCGGTCTTCAGCCTCTCGATCAACGCGGCTGCCCCAGTGAGAGTGCGAGGTCCGCCACCCATGGCGATGAGCGATGCCTGTGGGTCATGCGTCTTCCAGTCCGCCCCACTCTTCGGACGCCACAAGCCATAGGCTTCGTCATCGACTCCAGGACCATGCCCGGACTGCGTAACGATGCCGTAAAGCACCTCCGCCTGCCAACTGGCCCCGCTGGCATCGGTGACCGGCAACCGCAACCGGTCCACTTCGCTGGTCAGATTCCCCGACGACACGCGGTTGGGATGGCCGCCCAACTGCGTAATGCGTGCCGCGCAACTGGCACGATCAGCGAAGCCGTGCGCGTGAATGTCCATTTCGACTCCCATGGCTTCGAGCCGGGTGATCACCTCGGCGGCGCGCGGTTCCCCCTGCAGCCAACCGATATCGGCACCCACGGACCACCTCATTGCGTTGGTCTGGTTACCGACGCGCCCGGCTTGCGTCGCGCGGGTCAGGAAAGCCAGTAGCCGGTCGACGTTCGGCCAGCGCAGCCGGTTTGACTCGATGTGCATGGTTCCCGAGATGTAGACCATGGACGATGCCGCGCTCGTGCCGGCGGCGGTGGGGTGCAGCATCGCCCACACCTGTGGCAATCCCACGGCCGTGACCCGCGCCTGTTGCGCCACGACATACGCCACCGTCGCTTCATAGTGCGCCCATATGGCCGCCTGCGCGGCCTCGCTGAGCAGAGCCGACCTCCGGTTCGTCGCGAAGGGCGGCCGCCGCGGCCCGTTTACATATACTGTGACCCATGCCGAGTCTTCGGCGAAGAAATCATTGTCATGCATCTTGATGCCGACGAAGTAGGGCGACGTCCCGCCAGCCGCCGTGCGCGAGGCGGCGATTGCGTTCTCCACCACGACACCGGCATCCTGTCCCACGGTTTGGAACAACAGTAAGTCGTAATGTTCCGGCCGCAGATAGACGCCGTCAAGTTTGTCTCCCAGGTTCGCGGCGCGCCCGTGCCGCACCCGGAACCGCCCGCCCAGGTTCTTGAACACCAGCGCGGCCTGCGCGCCGACGGCATCATCCGATTGCGCCGACCCGGCCCAGGGCGCATAGCCTATTACTTCGGTTAGCTTCTTATAGCCCCCGTTGGCTGCCGTGGGCAGGCCTGTGGTGAGGTCCAAGCCGTGCGTTTCGTAGTTCAGGATGGCGGCGTATTGCTCGGCGGCGGTTTTCGACGCAAGGCCGGCCCAGTCGTAGTTGGTGTAATACGGCTTCGGCGGCCGCACATGGTAGGACACCGACGCCACCGCCGAGGTTTTCAGCCGCTGGAGCAGGGCTGGATCCATCTGTTCGAACAGGTCCGTCATTGTGGTGGTGAGGTAGAAGTCAACCGGAATCCGCGCGCGTTCATGGATGTCTAGAATGCGCTTCACCGTTGCGATGCTGCGCTCCGGGTATGAGAAATCCTGCACGTTGACGGAGAAGATGGCGTACTGGTCCGTGGGGGTGGCGGCCGCCGTGCGGGCGTACGTATCAGGCTCCGCTTTGGAGACCATGGCGGGCGTGGCTTGGGCCCGCGGCGTGATGGGACGTTCCACGATGCCTGCCGCCTCATTCATCTGTTCGCAGGTGGTGCGGTTCGGCCGGCCGCCGTACTGGCCCAACCAGATTCCCGCAGCCTCCGTTAATCCCACGAACTTCACGCGTCCGGTTGCCACATGCGTCCGCAAGCGGTCCACCAGCGCCAGCACATCGGCCACCTGACCCACGGTGAGCGATCCCTGATTGATCATGAGCGCTGCGGCATAGAAGCGGTCTGGCGAAAGTTGCCCGCGTTCGGCAGCCGCCAGAAAGGCATCCACGGCCGGGTACTCGCCGGTACCAGCCAGTGTTCGGCACCCGCGCGCGACGTAGAGCAGACGCTGATTCGGGTCATGCGTGGTGAAGTCGCTCTCGCTTTTCGGACGCCAGGCGCCGAAGGAGTCTTCGTCGTCACCGCGGTGGTTGGGTGTCGCCGCACCCCAGAGGATGTCGGCCTTCCAGAAGTAACTGGGATACTTGACGCCGAAGATACCGGCCTGATGCTGCATCCAACCCTGCGGATTATCGAGGGGAGAATAGAGGAAGCCACCCACCACCTTTGACGGTGTTAGTCCAACCTGCTGGTGGAGATAGGCTATGTCCGCATAGTTATATTGCGATTCGTGTGCGTGCGGGTCTGCCTCCATGCCGAGGTCTTCCACCGCCCATCGGAGCAGGTTCTTCCCGTTGGTCGCCGCGGTTACCGTTGCATTATCGTGTGCGCTGACGGCCTGCAGGTAGGTCCAATCCGACTGGATGTTCCACCTCGCGCCCCGGGCGTGGAGGCCTGCCGCCAACTGCCTCATGAGTTCGCGATTGCTTAGGTAAAAGGCGCGGTCAGTAAGGTAATTGGGCTGCCGCGGATTTACGGCTTCTTCATTATGACTAACTACAGACAGGTGCAGTACCTGTCCACTAATGGACCATACTCCTCCTGCTAGTAACAGTAGGCCTAGTGTTGCGGTGGTTGTTCTCATTGTTTGGGTCTCCTCCCAAACACTCCTAACGGGAACCGACGCGCAGGGTTTACATTGTCGCCGCTATGCGACAGGAGAGTCGCCAGGCTATATTGTTTGGCCGACCGGTGAAGGATGACTGCTGTGTGCGGGTGGCCCCTACGTCGGCCGAGGCTGCTTCTTCAACTTCCAGGGCTTACGGAACTGCCGCGCCAGGTAGGCGTTCGCCTGGCTGTCCCCCTTGATCTGTTCGGCGGCATCATCCCAATGGAGCTTGCGCCCGGTGCGATAGGAGATGTTCGCCAGCAGCCCGCACTTCGATAGCTGATGGCCGTACCGCAGGTTGCAGGTGGTCTCCAGCTTGCGGCTTTTCATTGCATCAAGGAACTCACGGATGTGGCCGGGCGAATCCGGGATAGATGGCTCGGGCTTCGGGAAGTCCGGCACCTGCTTGCCCTTCACCCAGATCTCGTAAGTGTCGTAGTTGGTGACCAGCGTAGCCTCCGTGCCTTCAAACAGGCAGCCGATGTGGCCCATGTGTTCGAAGCCGGGCAGCGGCGTGGGCCGGAAGCTGAACAGGAACAGCGCGCCGGGAAACTCCAGCACCGCCTCCAGCATATCCGGCGTCTCGGTGCGGTCTTCGACATAGAACCGCCCGCCCGAAGCGCTGATGGCCGTCGGCGCCTTCCAGTCCATCGCCCAGAACGCAACATCGGAGATGTGGCACCAGAAGTCGATGAAGCTGCCGCCAGAGTAGTCCCAAAAGTGGCGGAAGCTGCCGTGGGCGCGCAGCGGATCATAGGCATGCTTGGGCGCCGGGCCCAACCAGAAGTCATAGTCAAAACCCGCGGGCAGCGTGGGCGGGCCTTCGCGTAACCGCCGCGGCAGCGACGTCTTCCAAGCGTGCACCCGGGCGATCTTACCCAACTTGCCCGACCGCACCATCTCGACGACGCGGCGATACGTCGGCAGATCGTTGTGGATGTGGTTGCCCATCTGGCTGACGCGCTTGTAGTGAAGCGAGGCATCGGCCATGGCGCGGCCTTCGGCCAAGCTGTAGCTGAGCGGCTTTTCGACGAACACATCCTTGCCGGCTTCAAAGGCTTGCACGGTGGGGATGGAGTGCCAGTGGTCGGGGGTAATGATCACCGCGGCATCAATCTCCTTGCGCTCCAGCAGGCGGCGGAAATCGGCGATCGCCTCCGGCTTGTAGCCCTTCTCTTTCTCCACCAGCGCGACGGCACGATCCAGATGGCTGCGATCGACATCGCAGATGGCGCCGATACGCACATCGGGCTGCTTCAGAAACTCGCGCAGGCGGCCGGTGCCCTGGTTGCCGACACCGATCATGCCGACGGTGACCTGATCGTTGGGACCTTTCTGGCTGAAGGCGAGCGAAGCGGAGGAAGCGGCAAGGAAGGAGCGCCGGGAGACCACAGACAGGGGCATGTTGAACTCTCCGAAGACTATGGTACTCTCTCGGGCGAGGTGCGTTATGACACGACGACACGCAATGGCATCAATGGCAGGAGGCTTGGCGGCACAGCGTAGCAGCGCACAGACTGCCGAGCGCTACCGGCTGGGCGTAATGGCGACCATGCTGGCTTCCCTGCCCCTGGATGAAGCCATCACGAAGATCCGCAAGATCGGCTATCGCTACATCAGCATGAGCCGGCGGCATACGGACGGCCCGGTGTTCGCCCCCGAGATGACCAAGCCCGAACGCACCGCTATGCTGCGCCGCATCCGCAACCTCGGCGTGCAGCCATTCCTGAGCCTCGGCGGCTTCCAGGGGGCTCCCGAAACCCCCGAGGGTCTCCAGCGCTACCTCCAGCAACTCGACCTCTGCGCCGATTACGATATCCCCATCATGGTCGGCGGCGGCCCCTGGTACTACACCAAGTTCCCCACCGTGCCGAAACGCGAGCGCGACTGGCAACCCGAAGTAAGCCGCTTCTACGCGGGCATGGAGAAGGCGCTGCGCCATGCCGAATCCCTCAAGGTGACCATCGCGTTGAAGCCCCACACCGGCATCACGGCACGCGCCAAAGACTGCATGGATGTCATGAAGCGCCTGCGCTCGCCGTGGTTCCGCATCGCCTGGGATGCCGGAAATATCAGCTATTACGAAGGCATCTATCCCGATCCCGATCTGCCGGATCTGGTGCCCGATGTCTGTGCGGTCTGCATCAAGGACCACAAAGGCCTGCGCGGCGTCAATGACTTCCCCGTACCCGGCCAGGGCAACATCGACCATGCGCAGATGTTCCGGACCTTGTTCGCCGGAGGGTTCAACGGCCCCCTGGCCATCGAACGCGTCGATGGCACCGATGGCGGCATGAACAAGGTGCCGCCGGCCATGGTGGAGCAACGGCTCACTGCCGCCTATCAGCATCTGCAACCGCTTCTGGAACAAGTGACAGCAAGGGGGTGACCCACGATGACGCGCACCGTATTCCTGTTGATTGCGATGGCCGCCCTGGCAGCAGGCCAGGAGGTACGCTTCGTCGGCAAGACGAAGTATCTGCATGGCGCCCGCGCGGTGGTGGTGCATTCCATCGACGACTCCACGCGATTGGTTCCCGAGACCATCGCTGCCATGGATAAGTACGGCATCAAGGCGACGCTGTTCGTCAGCACGGAGCATGATCCGGCGCCGGAGGACCGCTTCTTCACGCAGTTGCAGATCCGCGAATTGTGGCCCCGGTTGCGGAAGGCAGTGGCGGATGGGCATGAGATCGGATCGCATTCGCGGCAGCATCCCTGCAAGAAGCCGGACAGCGAAGACTTCTGCGCCGCGGCTTATACAGACTACGAGATAGCTGGCTCGCGGGACGACATTCTCCGGCTTACGCAGCAGCCTTATGTGTGGTCGTGGTGCTATCCGTGCGGTAACTGTGCCACCTATCCGTTCATCCAGAAGCGGATTGCGGCGGCGGGGTACGTGGTGGCCCGCAACTATCCGAATGAACTGACCAACGGCCACGTCCGCCCCGACATCCAGGACTTCGATAGCAACGCCATGAACACCGGCTACACGCAGGTGGTGCAGCATCGCAATGGCCGCAAGGACGACACCATCGATGTCGCGGCCATCAACGCGAAATTCGACGAGGTCTACCGCAAAGGCGGCATCTATCACTTCATGTCGCATCCGCAATGGCTGGATTTCGGGCCAGACGGATTCTACGAGCAGCATTTGCGGCACGTCAGCGGAAAGAAGGATGCTTGGTACGTGCCGATGGGGCCGCTCTATGCGTTTCGGACCATCCGGGATAGTACGGCGGTAAAGCCAGAGGCGGAGCCGGAAACATTCTCGGTTGCCCATGCTTTGGACCAGAAGATCT
This sequence comes from Bryobacterales bacterium, assembly GCA_016789745.1. GTDB lineage: Bacteria > Acidobacteriota > Terriglobia > Bryobacterales > Bryobacteraceae > CADEFT01. The sequence goes on along the minus strand of JAEUQF010000315.1, from coordinate 19,595 downwards.
ACGGCGGGGCGGTAACGCTGGAGTTCGACGCGCCAGAGGACACAGCGGTTCTGGCCGACGGCGTCGTACTCCCGGAAGCGCGCGAAGCCATGCTCTCGGGATGGGACCATGAGTACGTCCATCGCCAAGGGCGGCGCGCCTTCGTCACCGTCCGGCCGAACAAGGAACTCGCCTTCGTCCGCCTGGAGCCCGCCGCCAACCTCAGCGGCGCTTGGACCCTCCGCTACAAAACCGCCAACGGCCTGGAGCGCGTGTCGACGCTGACCCTGCTACAGACCGGCACAGCGCTGAGCGGCACACTGGCGGGTGAGCGCGGATCGGCACCCGTCACCGAAGGGCATATCGAAGGCGCTCGCGTTGTCCTCACCGTTGTGCGCAAGGGCAACGGCGACGAGGTGCCTGTCCGCCTGCAGGGCACGCTGGTCGGCGGCGAACTGAAACTCTGGCTCTCTTTCCCCGGTGACCCTCCCATACTGGCGATCGCCCGGCGGTAGCACAGCATATCAAGCCGCCCTGGGAGTTAGGACGACTTGCCAGTTTTTGGCGGCTTCCTCCACCTTCGCCAAGGCTCCCGCCTCGGGAGAGGGCACCGTTCTTGCGCGCGATGTCCACCTTGGTGAGTTTGTCGATCCTGCCTGGACTCCTGGATACTTTTTCTTTTCGGGAAATGCCGATGCATTTTTGTTCCCGGTTTGAAGATAACAGTGGGTTTCCAAGAGACTGGGCGTAAGGGGAGGGTGTGGATAGACGGGAAGTGATTGCGGTGGATGGGGTTAGAGGACTTTTCGATGGGATTGCAACTCTTGTGAATGGGTTTGGCGGGGGTGGCCCGGCGGGAGATGTCCCAAACCAGTCCCTGGTTCCAGGCACGGGTTGCGCTAGTCACACCCCAGGGAGAACCGCAGTGCGGCGCAGACTTGCGTCATTCGCAGATTGCTCAACGTGGCGACGCGCTTGCCAAGGCGATCTTGTGAAATCGTAACAACATTGTGGAGGTTCACAACGCAAGGTCCTTTCATGCCGTCCTCCACACCCAGAGCGACTTCCGAAGGCACATCCCGGATAGTGGACGTAATTGGGGCGACCGTTACGGTGGCGAGATGATCAACCGCGCTATCGCGGGTTAACACAAGTACAGGCCGATGCTTGTCTGGCTTCTCAAACCGGCAGAGATAGACAGCCCCGCGATTGATTACTCCGGCCACACCGCGGCGTCCTCCCAGGCTGCGGATTCGTCTTTCCGATGCGGTTTCGCCAGGTAGCCGCGCCGGTCACGGTCCTCCTTATCGCGAATCGTCAGACGCTTCAGGTGCTCCTCGAGAGCTTGGCGAATCAAGGCCGATCGGTTCACCTTTTCCCTCTTGGCGGCCTTATCAGCCGCCTTCAGCAATTTCTCATCAAGCACTACCTGGATGGTTTCCATTGTGGATTACGCTCCACAGTATACTCCACAACGTAGCGATCCGGCATGGCCGTGCGGAAGATGCACTGGTGATCGGGAGGGGTTCCCGAACTGAATCAGCCAGCCGTACACTGCCTGGTTGTCGTTGGAGTGGCGGTGGGATGGGAGGTCACCTTGGCAGGCACGGCAACGGTAGTGGGCCGACCGACTGATCCGGGGGGAAGCTAAGCCCTAAGCGCTGCGGCCCCCGGCGATGAAGTTGTGATCCAACGCTGGATCGCGGCTGGGGGTCAGGAGCGCGTAATCCGCCCAACATCGGCTGACTGAAGCCGACTTGCCTTTAGTGCTACCGTCGCCGGTTGAACCGCCGGAGAATCGTTCGCCATCTGGTCAAAGCCGCTTAAGCTGTTCATGATCCGGTAGCCAGGCGCAATTCGACACGCCGCGCAGCGTTCATGTTCAAGAGGCGGACCGTTGCTCGGCCTACAGGCGTCTTACCGCAAACTTGGCCACCGCGCATCTCGAAATGATCCTCCCATCGGTCAATCCGACGATGGAAGAACGGAACGATCGCCCCAGTGTCTGGATCAATGCTCATCAAATTTGGCCCTAAGCGTTGCATCGATCGCAGGCAAGCGCTAAACCCGCTGGATCGTCCGAGCCACCGTGTTGTTTCGCTACAACGTGCTCCAGGTGAAACGGGATGATGGGCGTGGCGGACTGAGGCAACCGGCAATATTCACAAGCGTTTCCGGCCCTGCTGCGGACTAGAGCAAACGGTCCAGATAGCTCAACACGTCTACTCTACGTATAAGGCGCTAGAGAGATCGTTCGCCAACCTCCTAAATGGTGTGCTATCGGAAGCGGGGCGGAGGGTTGTTGCTCTTGCGTCGTGGGTTGGGAAGTTTGTAGTGGACCCCGATTTCTGGACAGGTAGCTTAAGTGGAAGAACGGCATTAAAAATGGAATTTCATTCCCCGGCGGGAGCCATTTGGCGGGCAACCAGGAGGTCGATTTCGCCGCGGTGGTCTTCATAGTACGCTAGGCACTCGAAAATCTGGGCCCGCGTTAGTTGCGGAAAACAGTTCTGTCGGAGGGAGTCGACCGTCTCGCCGTTTTGGAGCAGGCCGATGACGTCATGAACCCGTATACGCCTGCCTTCGACCGCGGCGTTGCCGCTGCGAACGCCGACGGTACGGACGATGTAGCGGTAGCTCTGGGAACAGGCTGCATACCCAGAGGGTAAAGGGGGTATCGGGGTGTTTCAACCGGTGCCCGTAGCGTGTATGAAGGGTAGGAAGCCGGCCAACGCTTCGGGGACCTGCCATGTCGCGTCTGACGCTCTGAGCGAACCGTCGACGACACGGCAGTTGGGCCCGGAGGTACGAGAGCGAGCGTCCAACTTCCAGTTGTCGTCAGCGATTGAGCGCCTCTGCAACGAGCTGACGTCCTATAATTTAGCAGCCCGTGGAAATATCCGCTCCCTCGCGGTCGCGGTAAATTGCTCATTCTACTGAGCCGCGCGCACACAAGCCCTCATTTGGGCTTCTACCCGGACTCCTGAACTAACCTGGGGTCTGGATGAAGCAAGGCGCGGATTGCCGAGACCGCACACGAAAGCGCGAGCGCGGGATTGCAGCGTGGGTGCCATCAGCCGCGTCATAATCGGAGCGAGATGCCGGTGCCTGTTTCGGAGCGACGGACCGAGGTCGCGCGCGCCCCGTGGCGGGATGCGCTGGAGGTGATCATCTTCGGCGTAGACACGCGGGCCGGGCGGATGTTCGACCTCGTCCTGCTCGTAATGATTCTGGCGAGCGTGACCGTTGTGCTGCTGGAGAGCGTACCCTCGCTGCGCCGGGAACATGCGATGCTGCTGCGTTCGGCCGAATGGGGATTCACGGCGCTATTCACCGTGGAGTACGTGCTGCGGCTGGTAAGTGCGCGGCGTCCGGTGCGGTATGCGCTGAGCTTTCTGGGCCTCATCGATCTGCTGGCCGTGATCCCGGCCTATGTCAGTCTGCTGGTGGCGGGCACGCAATCCCTGGCGGTGATTCGGGCGCTGCGGTTGTTGCGCGTGTTCCGGGTGCTGAAGCTGACACATTATGTGGGCGAGGCTCGGGTGCTGCTGCGGGCGTTGCGCGCCAGCCGTCCGAAGATCACGGTGTTCCTGGTGACCGTAATTACCATTGTCGTCATCATCGGCGCGCTGATGTATCTGGTGGAAGGCGATGCGAGCGGCTTCACCAGTATTCCGGTGTCGATGTACTGGGCCATCGTCACGCTGACCACGGTGGGCTATGGCGACATCGCACCGCGGACGGTGTTGGGGCGCATGCTGGCTTCCGTGCTCATGATCCTGGGCTACGGGATTATCGCGGTGCCGACCGGCATTGTGTCGGCGGAACTGGTCCGAGCTGGGGCGGGCAGCGTACTGCATCGGGTGTGTCCGGGCTGCCATGCCGACACGCATGACGGCGATGCGCGCTACTGCAAAGGCTGCGGCACGGCACTGCCGGACGCCTGACTACGGCAGGATGGGCTGCAGCACGTGGCCATGCACGTCCGTGAGGCGGCGACGCATGCGGTTGTGCGACGGTAGGTGAGCTTTTCGTAATCGAGGCCGAGCAGGTGGAGCGCGGTGGCATGGAAATCGTAGACCGTGATGGGCGTGGCGGCGGGCTTATACCCTACGTCGCCCGAGGCGCTATACGAGAAGCCCGGCTTCCAACACGCGCCGGCCACCCAACAGGGGAAGCAATCGCGATGATGATCGACCGCTTGCCGTCTTTGAGTTTCACTCGCCAACGGCATTCCGCCTAGCCGCGGTTGCGTCGCGCATCCAGCTTGACCCACTTCGCGCATTTGACTTGCGCCCACCTGAATGCCAAGTCGTACGCCCCATCTTGCCGCAGCTGTTTTGGCCAGCCTGGCAGTCCGTGGCAGAAGCCCCGAATGACCGCTTGCTTGGCGCGCGGCTCAGTAGACTGAGCAACTTACAGAGCCGCGCCACGGGCTCCCAGACTAGAGGCCGTTTTCGCCAGGGTGTTCCGCAGCTTCTGGAAGGATGCCTCTGTTGCAGCCGGTGAGGGTGATCTCCGCGGTGGTTGGGGTCCACCTCACTTCTTCACATAATCCTTTATCGCGCTGCAGGCTTCCTTGGCGGCGTTGCGGAACAGGCGCGCCCGCGTGGCAAAGACCAGTTCATCGTTGAGGCTGAACACGGCCGCGCGGTTGGCCTTGGTGAAGGGTGTCCCCGGATTGGGCTCATCGCGCTCCATGCGGAGAATCACATCGGCGTTATCCCGTCGCGTGGTCATCAGCACGTCTGGACAATTCGTGCTGAAGGTCCGCATCGACTCAATATCGTAGGATGGCGTCGACCGCGTCACGTTGATGGCGCCTTTCGATTCGCCGAAGTTGGCTTCTCCGGTGATCTTCTCCGGCTCACTGCCGGCGAGGAAGACTCGGATTTTAGAAGACGTGGGAGTGTTCTCGGCCGCCAGGGGGAGAGCTAGGAGCACGAGCCAGGTTGCTTTCATTGTCAGCCTCCGGCGGTGTTGACGCGGGCGGCGGGCTGCGGGTTTCCCTCAAGAGGTTCGGCGTCGCCGAAAAGCAGGTAGGCGGCGATCCCGGCCAGGCAAACCGCGGTAGTCAGCGTGAAGGCGGAGGGCCAGCCATGGGCCTTCACCAGGTAGCCCACCACCGCCGGTGCGATCACGCCGCTGAGGTTGGCAAACGCATTCTGGACAGCGGCGAGCGGCGCGGCGATGCGGGGCGCCAGATTGAGCGAGGCGCTGGAGAAGATGGGCGTGGCGGAAGCCAGCAGCCCCATCGCGGCGCACAGCAGCACGATCGCGCTGGCGGCGGATTCGGCGCGGGGCACCGCGAAGATGCTGGCACCGGCCAGCGCGTAGGGCAACAGGAAGAGCTTGCGGGCACGCGTGGAGCCGAGCCGCGGAGTGGCGCGGTCAATCGCCCACGCGAACGTATTCGTGCCGACCCAGGCGAACAGAAACGGCACCGCAGCGCCGGCGGCCATGCCCGGTAGCGACAGTTTGCGTTCCAGCGCGAGATACGTGGGCAACCAGGAGATCATCACATAGAGAAACCAGTTGGAGGAGAAGTGCAGCAGGAACACGGCCCAGACGGCCGGCGCCTTCCACAAGCGCATCGATAAGCGTGGTAGGCCGCCGGCGGATGCGGGCAACGCGGGCCACGCCACGCGCAGCCACAGCGGCAGCCACAGAAAGCCGAGCAGGCCGAAGCCGACGAAGATGGCCCGCCAACCGAACTGCTGGAGGATACCGGTAGCCAAGGGAAAGGCCAGCAGTGGCGCCATGTAGCCGCCGCTCCAGCACAGTCCCGCGGCCCGGGAGTACTCGGTGGGCGGGAACCAGCGGGCCAATGTACCGTTGATACAGGCCGCTGTCCCGCTTTCGCCGACTCCCAGTAGGAACCGCACTGCGGCCATACCCGCGATGGTCCGCGGCAACGGGGTGAGCATGGTGAACAGGCTCCACAGGCCAATGCTGTAGCCGAACATGCGCCGCGGGCCGAACCGCTGCGCGGCCAGTCCGGCGGGAATCATCAGCAAGGTATAGCCGCTGAAGAACGCCGACAGCACCCAGCCCATCTGGGCGGTGTCCCAACGGTACTCTGCCAGGATGGCCGGCACAGCCACGCTCAAGCTGATGCGGTCGGCATGGGCGATGACGTTCGCCGCAAAGCACAGCAGCGCCACTCGCCAGCGTTCCGGCATACTCTATCGGCGTCCACGCAGGATTGTGGGCCGCAGGTTGGGGATATCTTCGTCCTGCGGGAAGAATGGCCGCTGCAGATTCTGAAAGGCGACATGCCGCAGCGAGGCTGGCGTCGGCCCTGGGGTGTCCAGAACATACGCCGCCGTAAACCGGCCGGCATAGCCGATACGATAGTTCATTGGATTCTTCACCACGATAAACCGTGCCTTCCCCGTGTCCATGTCGAGAGAGCGGTACTGTTCGTCGGCCCAATCATAGGTCCCGAGGGATGCCAGCAGCACCTGCACGTTGCCGATACGAACTCGCGCGGATGGCCCCATGGCGCCGGTCTGCCCGCCCCAGATGCCGCCCGAGTAGGTGAACCGCCCATCCGTCAACTTCTCCACCAGTGCCTCGGCTTGAAGCGGCGTGCCCCATTGCGGATCCAGCTTGTGTCCGATGGACACCCGCACGCGCGAGCCCTCGCCTGCACGATGACAGGCCGCCGCGGCTTCCGCATCCACCACGTACGCCAGGGAGTTGCCCGACGGGCTCGCCGCCACCAGCGCCTTCAACACTGCCGCGCTATCGCCTGTGGCACCGCCGCCAATGCAGTCCGAAGTTTCCAGCAGCAGCACCGGGCCCGCATCGCCGGCGGCGATGGCGTCCGCCGGCTTCCAGATGCGCGCTTCTAATCGATGCCGCAGTTCCCAGTAGTACAGCGCCAGCTTCCCCGCTTCCCGTTCGGCGGTCTGCGGATCACCATCGGTAACCACCAGCGCCCCACCGCCCATGCCCGGCAGATCAAGCTGCGGCTGTACCAGGAACGCACTGGTGGAAAGCACACCGTCGCGCGCCTCCAACGCCTTCGTGCGCGCCATGAACTGCGCGAAAGGCCCGTCGTCCGTGCTCCCCATAAAGCCGCCCACAATTACCGGCACCTTCGCCATCACCATCGACGGCCGCGTCCGCCCTTCCAACATCCCCAACAACAACCGCGCCCCGCGCTGCCCGGTCGTGTAAGTGTCGCGATGGGGATACGTCTCCCAAGCCGCCATCGCATCGGCATTCGCCACCATCTCCGGCGTGACATGGGCGTGGCAATCCAGGGTCGCCACCAACGGCACATCCGGCCCGATCACGGCACGAACCGCGGAGATCAGGTCGCCGTCGAGACTCCCAAGTCCATCCACGGCCGCGGCGCCATGCTGCGGCATCAGCACACCATCGACAGGCAAAGCAGCCTTCAGACGGTCGAGCAACTCCGCCTTCAACGACGCATAGCAGGCGCGGCTGAGCGGGCCACCGGGCACTGTGCTGGCGTACAGCAGTGGCACCACCTGCACGCCACCCAACTCGCGCAGCATGCCGCCCACCACGCCCTCCGTCGCCTGCAACATCTCCTCACCCCGCCGCACTTCCGTGCGTTCGAAGTCGGCCAGTTCGGTCAACCGGCCGACCAGATGATTCGATTCCGTGAAGATGGAGCCGATGGCAACGCGCTTCATGGCCTAGTGGTTATCCACGCGGTCGCCACGCTTCCGCGCGCGGAATTCACGGGCGAACTTCACGAAGTTCTCGACAACGGCTTCGAAGATGATGCGGCCCTTTTCGCGCGTCGCGACGGTGGGATCGCCGTTGACGCCGGTCTTCGAAAAGCGGGTCCAGATATCCATCATCCGCACCGGCCCGGGGTTCAACAGATCGCTCCAGATGAAGTCCGAATCCGGTTGCTCCATCTCCTTCACGGCCTTGTCCATCTGGACGCGTTCGCCGTCCAGGTAAAGATACACCGACGTCTCCAGTTCACACGCGTGGGACATGCCGCCGCGCCCGGATTCGCGCACGCTCTTGATCTCCGACAGCGCCAGCGAAGGCCACAAAAACGGCGCGCACAGCGCATTGGTCTCGATGATCGTCCGCCGCGCCACCAGGTCCAGAATCGGCATGTTCGAACCATGGCCATCGGCCAGCAGAATACGGTCGAAGCCATGGTGCGCCACGCTCTTGCAAACATCCAGCGTGAAGTTCAGCATGTGCTCCATGCGGATGTCGATGGTGCCCGGAAAATCCATGTGGTGCGTCTCAAAACCATAGGGAATCAGCGGCATCAGCAGGATGTCGCCGTTGGCCCGTTTCGCCGCCTCTTCACAGATCGACGAGATCAGGAAGTTATCCACGTCGAGCGGCAGATGCGGGCCATGATCCTCCACCGAACCCACCGGAATCACCACCACGGGATTCCGTTTGGCAACCTCCTTCATCTCCACCCAGGTGTAATGCTGATACAGATAATCTTTGCGTGCCATCTGCACTCTCTCCTTATCCAATGGGATCCCGCGCGGGATCAATGAGCAGCCATAACGCCGCGCCAACCGCATAAACCGCGGCGGCCACCCAGAAAACCGTCACAAACGTCCCGGTGATTTCGGCCAGCCACGCCGCTGCCACCGGGGCCAGGGTGCCGCTGATGCTCGACGCCAGGTTCATATAGCCACCCGCGGTGCCGCCAAACTTGCCGCCGATATCGACGCAAGTCGCCCAAGCCACCGGTAACGTCACATCATGCAGAGCGGCGGCCAGCACCAGGCCGAGGATCGCCGTCTCACCGGAACCCGCATAAACAGAGCCTACGAACGCCATCGCGCTGAACAGGAATCCGCAGACGCCCACGGCGCGGCGTCCAAAGCGATCGGCCAGATAACCACCCGCCAGACACCCCGCCGCACCCGCCAGCAACGGCAGGGCCGCATACAGCCCGGACTGCCGCAGCGACAGACCATGTTCCTTCATGAGGAACGTTGGCAGCCATGTGACGAAGAACTGGAAGCCGAAGCCGGAAGCGAAGTAGGCCCAGAAGAGGGCGAGCATGGTGCCGTTGGTCAGAAGCAGCCGCCATGGCACGGGCACGGTGGTACGCGGCGGATCCTTGGCATGCGGGTTGTCCTGATAGCCAACCAACCACGCGATACACCAGAGAATGCCAATGCTGCCGAACAGCACGAACGTCCATCGCCAGCCGGCCCAATACACCACCGACGCCGATATGGCGGGAGCGATGGCGCCGCCCAATCGCGACCCCGTCCACATCAGCCCATTAGCGCGGCTGCGCTGCTCGGGCGTAAACCACCTCGAAAGCGCGCGGGAGAGCGTGGGAAAGGCACCGGCTTCGGCGAGACCAAAGCAGGCGCGGACCGCCAGCAGTGAGGCATAGCTCCACGCCGCGCCGGTCAGCATGGTGAACACGGACCACCCGCCGACAATGCGAAACATCATCAGCTTCTGCCCCCAGCGGTCGCCCAGCCAGCCCGCCGGGATCTCGGCGATGCCGTAAGCCAGGTTGAAGATGCTGAACACGTAACCCATCTGCACCTGGCTGAGGCCGAGTTCGGCACGCATGGAGGGCGCCGCGGCGGAGAGACATACGCGGTCAAAGTAGGTGAGCATGGCGGCGGTGAACACCAGCGCCAGCACACGGCGCTGCCCGGCGGCCGCGATCAAAAAGCCCCCTCGTCTCCCAGCCAGTCCAGTGTATGGCGGAAGGCAGTGACGGTGCGATCGACATCTTCGGCCGTGTGTACCGCCGACACCAAGCCGCCCGGCCAGCCGATCAGATCCACGCCATGGCACAACATGCCCAGGCGGATGTTGTGCAGCAGCGCCGCGGGCACCGTGCCCTTCGCCTTCGGAGGCGCACTGCCGCCCGGATAAATGTGGAACTCCGAAAAGCAGCCATACACGCACCAGTCGATGCTCTTGCGGCGAATCGCCTCCGCGCAGCCTTCGCGAATCGCGGCAGCCGTACGATTCGCGCGTTCAATCACGTCGCCATCGCGCACCTCGGTCAACGTGGCGATGCCTGCCGCGGCGGAAACGGGCTCTGCGTTGTAGGTGCCTTGATGCACCACCTTCGGCGAGGTCGAAGGCCCGTTCGGATAGTCGAGCAGGCTGAGGATATCGGTGCGACCACATACCGCGGCACCTGGAAATCCGCCAGCGACAATCTTCGCGAGGGTCGTCACATCCGGCATCACGCCGTGAAAGGCTTGCGCCCCACCCCGTGAACAGCGGAAACCGCAGATGACTTCATCAAACAGCAGCAGCGTTCCGGTCTCGGAAGTCAGCGCGCGCAACTGCCGCAGGAAATCGCCACCCACCGGCACCATCCCGAACGTCGCACCCGTCGGCTCAATCATCACGCCCGCCACATCCGTGCGCTCGGTCAGCACCTTGCGAACCGCCTCGATATCGTTCGGAGGCAGAATGATCATCTCCTCTACGATGCCGTCGACAATACCCGGCGCGCCGCCGGCCGGGAAGCAGACATGGTCATGCCAGCCATGGAAGTGACCGGCAAAGCGAATGATCTTCGACTTGCCTGTGAACGCCCGCAACAACCGCAGCGCCATCAGCGACGCCTCGGTGCCAGTCACCGTGAAGCGGATGCGTTCGGCGCTTGGGATCATCTGGTGGATGAGTTCGGCCCAACGCACTTCCAACTCATGTGACGCCCCGTAGTGCACGCCACGGCTCAACTGCCGGCTCACCGCCTCCATCACCGCCGGATGATTGTGGCCCAGAATCAGCGCGCCATGGCCCCCAAAGAAATCCACATACTCGTTGCCATCCACATCCCACTTACGCGAACCCTGCGCGCGCTCCACATAGATCGGATAAGGATGCAAGTAGCGCCCCACATGGGTGACGCCGTTAGGAAGCAGGGCGGAGGCCTGCTGATGCAGACGCCGCGAGCCAGGCGTGCGTTCTTCGTACGCCGCAAGAATCCGGGACATGGGAGGAACTGTATCACGCCAGCCCCCACCTTTAGCAGACGCCGAGAATCTCCCCATCCGGGCCCAGGTCGATACGCCGCGCCTGCGGATCCTTGCCCAAGCCCGGCATCCGCATGGTGTTCCCGGCGATCGCCAGCAGAAATCCCGCCCCCGTGCAGGCCTGCAACTCCGTCACCGGCAGCGTCCAACCCGTCGGCGCGCCCAGGCGCTTCGGATCCTCGGTAAAGGATAGCGGCGTCTTCACCACGCATACTGGAAAATCGCCGCAGCCCATCGCCGTGAATCGCTCAGCCTGCGCCTGCGCCGCCGCGGTCAACGACACACCGTCCGCCCCATACACACAGCGGGCAATGGCTTGCAGTTTGCGCTCCACGGGCATCTCCGGCATGTACAACGGACGCGGGTTGGCGCGGCCGGAATCCGCGACCTCCATCACTCGCTCCGCTACGTCCAGGCCACCTTCGGCCCCGCGCCCAAACACCTCCGACACGCCGCAAGCCACACCGCGGTCCCGGCAGAAATCCTGCACCAGCGCCAGATCGGCCATAGTATCGGACGGAAAATGATTGATCGCCACCACAGCCGGCACACCGAACCTCGCCACGATATCTAGATGGCGTCCCAGATTGGGAAGCCCGGCCGCAAGATCTCCTCCGCCCTGGGCCGCCAGTGCGCGCACCGTCGCCACGACAACCGCTGCCGAAGGCTTCAACCGGGACGACGGCATCACGATGTCGAAGTACTTCTCCGCGCCCAGGTCAGCACCAAAGCCCGCTTCGTTAAGGACGAATTCGGCGTGTTCCAGGGCCAGCCGTTGCGAGAGCACGCTGGCCGTTCCATGCGCGATGTTTGCGAACGGACCGGCATGGAGGAAGACCGGCGTACCATCCACGGTCTGCGCCAGGTTGGGCTGCAGCGCCTCGCGAAGAATGGCCATCATCGCGCCCACGGCATCCACATCGGCCGCGCGCACCGCGGCGCCGGAGCGCGTTAACGCCACCGTGATGTTCGACAACCGCCGCCGCAGGTCGTCATAAGAGGACGCCAGCGCGAAGATCGCCATCACCTCCGAAGCGGCCGTGATCACGAAGCGCGCCGCATGCGGCACTCCATTTCCCTTCCCTTCGCACACCGTTATGTGGCGGAGCGCGCGGTCATTCACGTCCACCGTCCGCGGCCACAGGATGTGCTCCGGATCGATGTGAAGCGCGTTGCCATGGAAGATGTGCGCGTCCACCATGGCCGCCAGCAGGTTGTGGGCAGCGGCAATGGCGTGGAAGTCGCCGGTGAAGTGGAGGTTGATCAGCTCCGATGGCACCACCTGCGCCTTGCCACCGCCGGTGGCTCCGCCCTTCATACCGAAGATGGGGCCCATGGAAGGCTGGCGCAACGTGGCGACCGCTTTTCGCTTCAAGTAGCGCATGGACTGCGCCAGGCCGATGGCGGTGACGGTTTTCCCTTCGCCATGCGCGGTAGGGGTGATGCCGGTGACCAGGATCAACTTCCCGTTCACCGGAGGATGGTCGCTTTCGGCCCACGGCAGACGCACCTTGGTGAAGTGCTTGCCATAGGGAATGAGATCGTCGGGAGGGATGCCGAGTTCGATACCGGCCTCCCGGATGGGGCGATGCGGTTGCATATTTCCGCACCTATTGTGTGCACAACGCGGGCAGGGCAGCCATGGGCCGCATCGGTATGATGGGCATATGGTAGAACCCTGGATGTCGGGCTCGCTGGGTGAGGTGCACGCCGTGCTCCGTGCCGTGCTGCACAGCTTTGAACACGCCAAACTCGACCTGACCGCTTGTACCGAAGGCCTCACAACGGAGCAGCTTTGGACCACCGATCTGGGCGTGGCACCGATCGGCTTTCATCTGCGGCATATTCCCGGCTCAGTGGACCGGCTCTTCACGTATGCTTGTGGGGAGATGCTCAACGACGAGCAACTGGCGTTCCTGCGCGAGGAAGGCATCCCCGGCGAAGGCCGTGACGAACTGCTGGCGAAGCTGTCTGCAACCCTCGACCGTATTGCCGCCGGAGTGCGCGCCATCGACCCGGCGACACTCACCGAAGCTCGCACGGTGGGACGCAAGAAGCTGCCCACGTCGCTGGCGGGGCTGTTGATCCACATCGCCGAACACACGCAACGGCACGTGGGCCAGGCCGTCACTACGGCGCTGGTTCTGAAGCGGCGGATCGGCTGAGACTGGAAAGACACCACGTGGAATTGTCTAACTCATTCGCCAATCTCGGCATCGCGCTCGGCCTGGGCCTGCTGGTGGGTCTGCAGCGCGAGCAGGTGTCGACGCCGCTGGCCGGGCTGCGCACCTTCGCGCTTATCACTATTCTCGGCACGCTCTGCGCCATGCTCGCGCAAACCTTCGGCGGATGGGTGGTCGCCGGCGGATTCCTGGGTCTGACCGGGGCCCTGTTCATCGGACACCTGGCCGAACTGCAAGGGGGAAAAGCGGAAGCCGGCGTCACCACCGAGATCGCCGCGCTCGCGATGTTTGGACTCGGCGCCTACATCGTGGTGGGGCATCGCGAAGTTGCGATCGCGATCGGCGGTCTCATTGCCGTGCTGCTGCACTACAAGAGCGTGCTGCACGGAATCGCCGCACGGCTAGGGGAAGATTCGCGCGCCATCATGCAGTTCGTGCTGCTTTCCCTGGTGATTCTGCCCGCACTTCCCAATCAGGCTTACGGCCCGTATGCCGTGCTGAATCCGCGCAAGGTGTGGCTGATTGTCGTTCTGATCGTGGGCATCAGTCTGGCGGGGTACATCGCGTACAAGTTCTTCGGCCAGGCTGCGGGGTTGCTGATGGCCGGTGCGCTGGGCGGCATTATTTCGAGTACGGCGGTCACGGTGGGCTACACCAAGATGGCGAAGAACGAGAAATTGAGCGCCAAGGCAGCGGCACTGGTGATCCTCATCGCCACGTCGGTATCGGCCGCGCTGCTGGTGGTGGAAGTCGCTATCCTGGCGCCGGCCTTCCTGCAGGCCATGTTCCTGCCCCTGTCGGCGGTACCGCTGGTGCTCGGTCTTTCCTCGCTGCCGCTATGGTTCTCCCGGGAGGACGACGGGCAGAAAATGCCCCCGCAAGGAAACCCCACGGAACTGCGCAATGCCCTGCTGTTCGCGCTGCTCTACTCGGTGATCCTCCTCGGCATCGCCTTCGGCAAGGACCGCTACGGATCAGGAGCCCTCTATACCATTGCCGCCATCTCCGGCATTGCCGACCTCCAGGCCATCGCGCTGTCCACCGCACAGTTGGTGGAGGGCGGCGGCCTCCTCGCCCGCGACGGCCTGCGCGTCATCCAAATCGCCCTCGTCACCAGCCTCGGCTTCAAGTTCGCCGTGATCGCGATCGGCGGCGGTGTCCGCCTGCTGCGCTGGCTGGCACTGCCTCTGCTGCTGAGCATGGCCACCGCCATTGGCGTGTTTCTCTGGTTCTAAACGATATCCACTACCGCTTCGGTAATCTGCCCCAGATAGCGCCCCCGCGCCCGCACGTCGGCGGCAATCGCGATCCGCGGCCCGGGCGGTACCCACGACTTCGGAATCGTCATCGTAAACGCGCGCGAGCCCGTGCTCTTCGCCGGGACTTCAAACGTGAGCACATCGGGCTCAATGCGCCACTCCGCGGGAGCCACCAGCGCCACCTCCATCTTCATCGGCTCAGGCCGGTAGTTCTGGACCCGCACCTCGGCCTTCTGCACGGAACCCGGCGATAGCAGCATCTGGTAAGGGTAAATCTTCACCCAGCTTGGGTCCAGGCCGAAATCGGTCTCTCCTTCGGGAAGCAGATCGAAGAAGTACTGCTGCTGCGTGCGGAACTTCTGCTCGGTCGCCACCATGATTTGCCGGTCCACTGGATACGCCTTCCCATGCCCCGGTGCAATCAGTGTTGGCTCATGCTCGATCAGGTTGCGGATCGACTTCAGGTGGCTGTCGTTCTCCACATGATTGCGGAAGATCAGGTTGTGGCGCAGCGTGCCGTCGTTGCGCGGATTCGGAAAGAAAGCATCGCCGGTAAACGCCACCTTGTTCCCATCAATGGTCACGAACAGCGCCATCTGGTACTCGGTATGGCCTGGCGAATGCGTCATCTCAAACTCGAACTCCTCCCAGCGAAACTTCTCGCCATGTTTGAAGGAACGGTTCACCTGGAAGGCCTCGCCCAACGTGCAGCCCAGGTTCTGTCCACGGGGATTCTGGAAGATGTCCACCATGTTCTCGTAGCACCACACCTTCGTACCGTGATGACGCACCAGGTGCGGGAAGCCATTCATGTGGTCGTCATGCATGTGGCTGGGCATCGCCACATCGACGGACTTCACGCCGTAGTCGCGCTTGAGCCGGTCGATGCTGTGTTCGACGAAGCGCATGCGGTCGGTGGCAGGCGTGGCCCGTTCGAAGTTGCCGAAATGCAATCCGCTGGCCGAGCCGTAGTCGATGAACATGGCCTTGCCGCTATTGCTCAGGATGCAGTAGAACGAGGAGGTTGTCTGGTAGTGACAGATCAGGTGCGGGCTGACGGCATAGGGAGCGTTCTCTTCCACCGGGTCCAAACCGGTCTGGAAGCGGTAGTAGTTGGTGAGCCGGGTGATAGT
This sequence comes from Bryobacterales bacterium, assembly GCA_016789745.1. Classification (GTDB taxonomy): domain Bacteria; phylum Acidobacteriota; class Terriglobia; order Bryobacterales; family Bryobacteraceae; genus CADEFT01. Next base: position 4,047 of record JAEUQF010000315.1, on the reverse strand, counting down.
CTCGCGAATGGCTGTGCCGGCATCGGCCATGACATCTCCATGCGAGGGGCAGAGCAGTTCGGGCTTCAACTCCTGGAGCCTGGCTAGCGAGTAGATGCCCATGTCGATGCCCTCTGACCCGCCGTAGTTGATCTGCGTGTCATAGAGGTTGGCGATCTTGCCGGGGGCGTAGATGAGGTCGCCGGTGAATGCCGCCTTCTTCCCATCGATGTCCGCGAGGAGTGTGATGGAGCCGAGCGTGTGGCCGGGCGTGGGGAGGATGAAGAACTCGGTCTTCTGCCACCGGAAGGTGCTGTAATCGGCCAGAGTCCTGGCTACCGGAATATTCTCGGTGATGGTGTTGAAGTCGTTGCGAACGTAGTAAAGGTGGAACACGCGCCGGTTGCGCCAGAAGTTTTCGGCGTCCTCGAACAGGTGATGCTCGTAAGCCGGCACGGCAATCGGAATTTTGCGTTCGGCGGCGATAAGGTCACCCTGGCACTGGTCGCGGTGATGGTGCGTGTGCAGAATCCAATCCACCTGGGTGATGCCTAGACCCTTCAGGTGGTCGAGGATCTTGCCGGAGCCAAAGTCGATGAGCACGCACCGCGAGCCGTCTTTGATGACGTACACCTGGCAGGTGTCTTCAAAGCGGTACAGGTGATCAGAAAGCCGCTGCGGCGCACCGGTTGGAGCAAACGAGGTGCGGCGATAGGGCTTCTTGGTAGTCTTGGCGGCGCTGGTGCCCTGGGCTGGTGCGGCCGCGGCCAGGGGCGCGCTTTTCAGGAAGGAACGGCGTGTGGAATCCGCCATGGCCGAATCGTAGCACTGTCGGCGGCGGGGTAGCGGCTATCGCCGCCGGTGGTCACGCGATCCAGACCGCTTGCCGAGGAGGGCGCACAGCAGCATTCCGGCCGCCGCGCCGGCTCCCGTGGATGGCTCCGGGACGCTGCTGGCAAACACCACGTTATCAATCGCCAATCGGCTGGCTTGATCGCCGCTTCCCGGCGGCAGCGGCATCTCGATTCGCAGATGGGAAATGGGGGCGTCTGAAACGAAGCCGTAGAACTGCGGGGTCCGGTCTGCCATCCCTTGGAAGATGGATCCATCGGAGAGCGTAATCTGGTACGGGTACGCAGCGGAGACTTGGTTATTGATGAGATCAAATCCAAAGGCGGTTACACCAGAGGGAAGACTGATGTCCGTAACGCCCTGAGCCCCAATCGATGCCTGAGACCAGGCAAGGTAGAGTGCGGCGGAGCCATCAACGGAGACGCCGCAACAGGTCATGGAATCGCCAGCCATCAGATTGTAAGTCAACGCATTCGGAAAGCTTCGATAGCTTACAAAGTGCACTCCCGCTTCCGTAAGTCCAGCGGCGTCGCTGTAGTTTACGAAAGCATTGGGTCCGATCGTGGTATCAAAGTCGATCACCGTCCAGGCAACTGCCTGGTTCAGAAAACTCGTCCGGTCCGAGTAGATGACCGTAGCGGCGCCAGCAGGCAGCAGCAGGGCGAAGAGAGCGGAAACAAGAGGAAGCATGAATTCTCCTCTTACTAGTGCGTCAAGCGGGAGTAAAGCGGGACAGCCTACATCATCACGGCAATCGCCATCAGTCCATAAAACGCCGCGCACAACAACAGCGCCACACGGCGCCACAGCGGCGGACGCAACTCCGGCGGCAGCAGCGTCGTATTCACCCGCAGAACTTGCAACGACGCCAAACACAACACTGGCCCGGCCACCACGCCCAGCGCCTTGAACAGCGTCATCGCCGACCCGAACTGCACGGTGATCGCGCCCCATACCGTGAACGCCAGCAGCAGGCCGTAGTAAAGCCGACCCACCTGCGCATTGGCGCGTTTGCCATAGCCCGCGCTCCACAGCGTATCGGTCACCCCGCGCACCAGCGTGTCGGTGTTGCCCATGTGCGTCGAGAACAGAATCCAGAAGCCGTTCAGCAACGCCAGCACCCAGAAGCCGGACCATAGCTTCTCCGCCATGTACTTGGCTTGAAAGGCGCCGGCGCCGACGTCCGTGAGGTCCGCACCCGGCGGCGCGATCGCCGTTGCCAGATTCACATTCAGAAACATCCCGATAAAGCAACCGCCGGCCCATAACGCCATCTGGTCCAGATGCACGTAGCGCAGCCAGGTGGCCCAGCGGCGCAGGCTCTCCGGCGTGATGTCGAAGACCTTGCCTTCGCGCGACAGGCTCACCTGGCGGCCGCCGATCGCACTGGGAATCGCGCCTACGACCGCGCCCATGCCGAAGCCCTTGTCGCGCATCCAATTGGAGATCACCAGGTTCCCAATACCGCCCGATCCCGCCGTCGCCGCCAGCGTCGCAATCAGCACCATGTCGGCGTCTTTCGGCCAGTAGCCGAACTCCAGAAACCCGGCGGCCGTTCGAGCCCAATGCGCCGCGGGCGCGAACAGCACGTTGGCAAGAATCAGAAACGCGAAGATGTAGCTGATCATGAGCCAGGACATGCGTTCCAGCATTTTCTCTACCGTGCCGCCCACCGACAACACCAGCAACGTCACCGCCATCACGCCATACGTCACCCAGGCCAGCACCGACGCATCCGGCGCCCCCGGCAATCTTCCGGCGAAGGCCGCGAAGATCACCGACGCGCAGGCCGCTCCAAGCGCCGGCATCCCCAACTGCGCCACGGTCAGCAACGTGTACACGGTGGCCCAAAAGCCCGAGGAAGGCTTCAGCCTGAGAAACCCTGTGATGATGGGCTCACCGGTATAAAGCGTGTAGCGGATGGATTCGATGTTCAGCACCATCTGCAGGAGAATCGCTACCGTGGCAATCCAGAAGAGCCCCGCGCCATGCTTCACCGCAATCGCCGGACCTACCAGCCACTCGCCGCCGCCGATAGAACCCGCCAGCAGAATCGCGCCCGGGCCGATGGTACGCAGCGCATTCGCGAAACTGAACGGCAACGGCGCCGGCAGTTCCGCCTTCCCCCAAGGGCCAAGCCCGCTCACGGCTTCTTCGCCAATCGCAATTGTGGCGCCAGCACGTCGCCGCGCTTCTGTTCGATCTTCTCGCTGATGCGAATCAGTGACCCCAGATCCACGCCCCGCCGCACCTCGCGTTCGATTACCTTCTCGGCATCCACAATGCGTTTGGCCCCCGCCAGCGCGTCGTCCCAGCGCTCCGAAGGCACCACCACCACACCATCGTGATCGCCGACAATCCAATCGCCCGGCCGCACCACCTGCCCGCCGCAGGATACCGTCACATTGATCTCACCGAGATACTCCGCCCCGCCCGCGTTCGGCACCACGGCGCGTGCGAACACCGGAAACCGGCTCTCCGCAATCCGCCGCGCATCGCGAATGGCGCCGTCGATCACCACGCCTGCCAACCCCTTGCGCTCCGCGCAGAACGTCGTCAACTCACCCCATATCGCCGTATTCAACTCGCCCTGCGCATCGATCACCAGCACATGTCCCTTCGGGCATTCACTCAAGCCCTGGGCCACCATCAGAATGTCCGCCGTGTGGATGCGCACCGGAAACGCCGGACCCACCATGCCCGGGTTCGCCGACCGGCAATGCATGTCATGATCCATCGCGCCACGTTTGCCCAGGGCGTCGGAGATCGCCGCGGCGCCCAACGCCAATACCTGTTTCGTCGTCATTGCGCCATCACCACCTGTGCCGGATTGATGCACTGATACTTGCCCTTATTCGCCGTAATCTCGAACGCCCGCGGAACCGCATCGATGCCCTGCAGCGTATGCGTGATCATCGGCTTCAACCGCACACGCCCTCCGGCCACCAGACGCACCGTATGCTCCAAATGCTCCAGCGTGCTGATGTCCGGAAACAGATACCGCAGACTCCGTTCGCGCAGGATATCCACGTCAAACTCCAACGGCGACCCGAACCACGACACGCCGATGATCTTGCCTCCCGACCGTACCGCGTCAATCGCCTGCGTCAGACTCTGCGTGCCCGCCATCCGCTGCTTCTGTCTCCCGCCCGGGGCCTCGTTCAGGACGTGGGCGCCATTGCCGCCCGTCAACTCAGGTATCGCTTCCACCGGATG
>JAEUQF010000313.1 GCA_016789745.1 Bryobacterales bacterium | reverse complement strand
TAGACAAGCGTGGCGACGCCGAGGAGGATGTTCTGAGCGTTACCGCCGTCGATGGTCCACATGGCGTTGTTGCCGCGGCCACCGGCCATGGCGAAGTTGGAGCCGTTGCCGTTCTGGACAACGAAGCCGTTAAGACGGGCTAACTGCGCGGCGCGGCGGTCGATGAGCGGCATGTTGGCGATGGTGGAGTTGCGGACGACGGAGCCGACGGAGGAGTTGTCGGTGCTGAGAAGGGGGGCGCTGGCTTCGACAGTGACGGTTTCCGAGACAGCGCCGAGTTCGAGGATGGGATCGACGCGGACGGTGGAGCCGGTTTCGAGGCGAATGCCAGTCTGGCGAAACTGGCGGAATCCGTCGGCTTCGGCGAGCAGGACGTAGTCGCCGGGTTTGACGAGGGGGATGGTGTAGTTGCCGTTGGCGGCGCTACGGGTGGCGAAGGTTTCGCCGGTGTTAGGGTTGACGATTTTGACGGCGACGTTCTGGATGATGGCGGTGGTGGCGTCGCGGACGGTTCCGGTGAGGGTGGCGGTTTGCTGGGCCACGGCTGCGGAGGCAGTCAGGAAGAAAGACAGAAAAAGGGCACGGGAGTGCATAAAGAAGAGATCTCCTTGCTTGGCGGAAATTAGGTTTTGCGGGTTGGTTGCGAGGCGACGGGGCTGTTTGGGGCTGTCAGAGGATCAACAACAGCGGGCAGATGAGGGGAGTTGGAGTGGGGCGTGTTGTGGACCAATAGACGACTTCATAGATCGACAATATTATGAATGGAAGTTGAGGTCAACTAGCCCATATGAGTGGGCTGGAGCGGAGATCAGGTAACTGATAGAGAGGAAACTACTTTTGTATACTACAAATTTTGTCGTCTAATGTCGGGTGGTTGACGATGATGGCCACGGATTAACACCGATGAACGCCGATAGAAGCCGGCATTGGCTGCCAAAAAAGAGAAGCCCGCCGGCCGGGGCGGTAACCCCAAGCGGCGGGCTTCACAAACATCCAAACAGTCTGCGGTCAGGCTGTTCTTAGTAGTCCATTTCCGGGCCGTGGCCACCGCCGGCGGGGGCGGCAGGCTTCTTCTCCGGAATCTCGCAGATCATCGCTTCGGTGGTCAGCATCAGCGCGGCGATCGACGACGCGTTCTGCAGGGCCGAGCGGGTGACCTTGGCGGGGTCGATGACACCGGCGGCAACCAGATCCTGGTATTCGCCCGAGGCGGCGTTGAAGCCGAAGTTGCGGTCGGAGTTGCTGCGAACCTTCTCCACAACGATGGCGCCTTCAAAGCCGGCGTTGCCGGAGATCTGACGCAGCGGCTCTTCGCAGGCGCGGCGCACGATTTCGACGCCGATCTGCTCGTCACCGGTACCCTTCACGTCGGCCAGAACCGCAGCCGCGCGCAACAGGGCCACGCCGCCGCCAGCCACGATGCCTTCTTCCACCGCCGCACGGGTGGCGTGCAGGGCGTCTTCAACACGGGCCTTCTTTTCCTTCATTTCGGTTTCGGTGGCGGCGCCGACTTTGATCACCGCAACACCGCCGGCCAGCTTGGCCAGACGTTCCTGCAGCTTCTCACGGTCGTAGTCGGACGTGGTTTCGTCGATCTGGGCGCGCAACTGCTTGATGCGGCCTTCGATTTCCTTCTGCTTGCCGTTGCCGTCGACGATGGTCGTGTTGTCCTTGTCCACCGTGACGCGCTTGGCGCGGCCCAGGTCTTCCAGACGAACGCCTTCCAGCTTGATACCGGTCTCTTCCATGATGGCCTTGCCACCGGTCAGGATGCCGATGTCTTCCAGCATGGCCTTGCGGCGGTCACCAAAGCCCGGAGCCTTCACGGCGCAGGCGTTCAGCGTGCCACGCAGCTTGTTGACCACGAGGGTGGCCAGCGCTTCGCCTTCCACTTCCTCGGCGATCACCAGCAGCGGCTTGCCGCTACGCGCAATCTGCTCCAGCAGCGGCAGCAGATCCTTCATGTTGCTGATCTTCTTTTCGTGGATCAGGATGTACGGATCTTCCAGCACGCACTCCATGCGGTCCGGATCGCTGATGAAATAGGGCGACAGGTAGCCGCGGTCAAACTGCATGCCGTCCACGGTCTGCAGTTCGGTCACCATCGTCTTCGATTCCTCAACCGTGATGACGCCGTCCTTGCCGACCTTCTTCATGGCTTCGGCAATCGTGTTCCCGATCGTCTCGTCACCGTTGGCCGAAATCGTGCCAACCTGGGCGATCATCTCACCGGAAACCGGCGACGAACCGCTGCGGACATCGGCCACAACCGCTTCCACCGCGCGCTCGATGCCGCGCTTCAGCGCCATCGGATTCGCACCGGCGGCAACCGACTTCACGCCTTCGCGGAAGATCGACTGCGCCAAAATCGTCGCCGTCGTCGTACCGTCACCGGCCACGTCGGACGTCTTGCTGGCAACTTCGCGCACCATCTGCGCGCCCATGTTCTCCAGCGGATCCTTCAACTCGATTTCCTTCGCGACGGTTACACCGTCCTTGGTAATCGTCGGGCCGCCGAACTTTTTCTCGAGGACCACGTTGCGGCCCTTCGGGCCGAGCGTCACCTTCACCGCATCGGCAAGCTGGTTCACGCCGCGCAGAATGGCCTGGCGGGAATTCTCGCTGTAAACAATCTGTTTTGCAGGCATTTCCTGGAACTCCTTATAGATTCTTGGCTGGGCGAACTGACTTACTTGCTGCCGTTCGAGAGCACGCCGAGGACTTCGTCCTCACGCATGATCAGGTACTCGTTACCGTCGATCTTGATGTCGTTACCGCTGTACTTGCCGAACAGGATGTGGTCGCCCACCTGGACGTCAAGAGCGATCAGCTTGCCGTCATCGGCGCGCTTGCCCTTGCCCACGGCGACTACTTCGCCTTCCTGCGGCTTTTCCTTCGCGGTGTCGGGAATGATGATCCCGCCCTTCATCGTTTCTTTTTCTTCGATCCGCTTGACCACGATCCGGTCGTGCAGGGGTCGGATGTTCATACTATCTCAGGGACCTCCAAACGTAATTCGACTGTCGATCGGTTTCCGTTTTAATTGAAAAGGACTTGCGGGGGAGCGCACAGGCGTCCGTGTCCTTCACACAAGATTTATTAGCACACTCCGGGGAGGAGTGACAAGAGGGTCCTTTAACGTGTTGCAAACATTGAGGTATTTTTCACGTTAAGGTTTCTTAATCAGACCCCCAAGTTGCTTCGGTACACTGAGATGGTGCCCGGTCCTCCTATCCTCACCGTCTCCGGCCTCTCGAAGTCCTTTGGCGCCCAACTGCTGTTCCGCGACATCCGCTTTACCGTCGGCGAAGGCGCCCGCATCGGCCTGATCGGCCCCAACGGCTCCGGCAAAAGCACCCTGCTCCAAATCCTCGCCGGACTCCGCGATTATGACGCCGGCGAAGTGGCACTCCGCAAGCGCGCCCGGCTGTGCTACGTCGCCCAGGATTCGCTCTTCGCCCCGGGCCTCACCGTACGCCAAGTCGTCGATGGCGGCGCGGCTAAGTCGCTCGACCCGGAAAGCGCAAGCCACGTGCCGGAGATCCTCGGGCGCGCCGGCTTCACCGATCTCGACCAGCAGGTGGACGCGCTATCGGGCGGCTGGAAGAAGCGCCTGGCCATCGTCGAGGCGCTGGTGCAGCATCCTGACGTCCTGCTGCTCGACGAGCCCACCAACCACCTGGACCTAGCCGGCATTGAGTGGCTCGAAGGCATGCTCAGCGACGTGGGAACCGCGTCCATCGTCGTCAGCCACGACCGTTACTTCCTCGAAAACGTCACCAACGTGATGATCGAACTGAGCCGCGCCTACCCCGACGGCCTCCTCCAGGTGGAAGGCAGCTATTCGCGCTTCCTTGAAAAGAAATCGGAGTTCCTCGCCGCCCAGTCCAAGCGCCAGGAGGCCCTCGAGAACCGCGTCCGCGGCGAGATCGAGTGGCTGCGCCGCGGCGCCAAGGCGCGCACCCGCAAGTCCAAGGCGCGTATCGACACGGCCAACGCCATGATTGGCGAACTCGCCGATCTGGAGACGCGCTCCCGCTCGGGCACTGCCAGTATCGACTTCTCTGCCACAGACCGGCGCACCAAACGCCTGGTGGAACTCGAAGGCGCCGGCATCGAACTCGGAGGCCGCAAACTGTTCGGCAACCTCAACTTGGTCGTCATGCCCGGAACGCGCATCGGCTTGGTAGGGCCGAACGGCAGCGGCAAAACCACCCTCCTGCGGCTCCTGGTGGGAGAACGCGAGCCGAGCGAGGGCATCGTGAAGAAAGCCGACGCCCTCCGCCTCGTCTATTTCGACCAGAACCGCCGCCTCGATCCCGAAGTCACGCTGCGGCGCGCGCTGGCGCCCGACGGCGATTCGATCATCTACCAGGACCGCGTCATCCACGTCGCGGGCTGGGCGGCGCGCTTTTTGTTCAATAACGAGCAACTCAACCAGCCCGTTGGCCGCTTGTCCGGGGGGGAGCGCGCCCGCGTGCTGATCGCCAAGCTCATGCTCGAGCCGGCCGACGTGTTGCTGCTCGACGAGCCCACCAACGATCTCGACATCCCCACTCTCGAAATCCTCGAAGAAAGCCTCCTCGAGTTTCCCGGCGCGCTGGTGCTGGTCACCCACGACCGCTACCTGCTCGATCGCGTCTCCACCACCGTCCTCGGCCTCGATGGCGAGGGCGAGTGCGGCCAATTCGCCGACTATGCCCAGTGGTCGGCCTGGATGGCCGAGCGGCGCAAAAAGCCCGACCTCGATAAAGCGCCCGCCGCGGCGGCGCCCGTCGCGCCGCCCAACCCCGCCGCTGCTTCGAAGAAAAAGCTCTCCTACCTGGAGCAGCGCGAGTTCGATGGCATGGAGGCCCGCATCGCCGCGGCCGAAGCCGATCTGGACGCCAAGCGCAAGGCCGCCGAGGATCCCGGTATCATGAGCAACGGCGCGGCCCTGCAGGCGGCCTACGCAGCCATGCAAGACGCACAGAAGGTGGTCGATGGCCTATACGAACGCTGGGCCGAGCTCGAAGCCAAACTCAGCGGCTGACAATTGCCGGCACTATGGGGCGGCCTGCGTAATCGTGAACGTCTGTCCTCCAACGGAGATCGTGGCAACCCGCCCCTGGCCCGTCGTGTTGCGCCCAATCTCATACCCCACCACGCCCTCCCCGCTCCCGGAGGAGGAAGTCAGCGTAACCCATGGCGCCGCCGTCGTCGCCGTCCAGCCGCAACCCTCCTGCGAGGCAACCAGGAATGAGCCGCTTACCCCTTCGGCCGGCGCAGTTTCCTGCACTGGCGCTACCGAGTAGGTGCAGGTCACTGAGCCCGCGCCTGCGGATTGATCCACCCGGAATACGTTCCCGAAATCCAGTTGGAGGTAGCTGTAACGGTAAGCGCCTGGGTTCGGCGCCACCGTGAAACTCACAAAGCCATCACTGGATCCGGAGGCAGGCGGCACCACCGTAATCCAGTTCGCGGTGCTGGTGACCGTCCACGGCTTATTGGCAATGATGTAAATGCCAAACGTCCCGCCGGCGCCCGGAAACCAGCTTTGGCTCATCGCGAAGCGGGCACACAGGTCCTGGGACTGAACCACCTGGAACAGCGATCCGCCCGGCAGGGTGAGATAGCCTATCCGCTGACATCCCGTGTTGGCGGCCAGTGTGAGAGTGAACTGCCCGGGTCCTGGCCCAGTTCCTGTCGTGCGGTTTATCGTGATCCAGCCGTTCGGGTTGGTGATAGCCCACGTGCAAGTGGACGCCGCCGTGACATCAGCCGGTCCGAACGTCCCGCCAGCAGCAGGGAAGTTCGACCCTGTCGAAAGGAACGTCGCCGGGCAGTCGCCAAAGCGCGCCAGCAACCCATCATGACTGCCACCTCTCGCCGACGGGTACAGCGAGCCTGTGGTCAGCGGAACGTCGCTTGAACTGGTAACCCCGCCCACCACCACCGTGGTGTCGCGCAACGCCACGGCCAGAGCGGCGTCGCCCAGCGCTCCTCCAAGGTAGGTGGAATAGACCAGCGAGTTGCCACCCGCGCTCAATTGCGCCAGGAACGCGTCCCCGCTGCCGCCCGGGGACGCCTGCGATGCGCTGGCAAGTGGAAACCCCGAACCCGCCACGCCGGCGACATAAGCCTGGCCGGCGGTGTTCACAGCAATCGAGTAGGCGGCGTCACAGCGCGCCGTCTGCACCACATAGGTGAACGAGCAGGCGCCAGCCCCGCCGAGAAACGTCGCGTACGTCAGCGGACCCGTCCCGCTGGCATTCATTTTCACCACGAAGGCGTCCGAAGAACCGCTGAGCGTCTGCTGTAACGCCCCGGAGGTGACGGGAAAACTCGTGGAGAACGTCTCCCCTGCCAGGTAGGCGTTGTTGGCACTATCGATGGCAATCGTGTACGCACGGTCAATGCCGGACGCCCCAAGGTACGTGGCGTAGATCATATCGTTACCGCTGGCGTTCAGCCTAACTACAAACGCATCGGTCGCCCCGGAATAGTTCGGCCGGAACACACTACCAGAGGAAGTCGGGAAGTTCGAAGACGATGTGAATCCCGTCAGGAAAGCCTCGCCGGCGCCATTGATTGCAATATCCCGGGCCTGGTCCTCTTCACTCCCACCCAGAAACGTGGAATACACCTGGTCGGAGCCGGTCGAATTCATCTTCACGACGAACGCATCCGTATTACCCATGTATATCCTCTGGTAGGCGCCGGGCGTGGTCGTAAACGTCGCTGTGTACGTCCACCCCGTCACATACGCGCTGCCCGCCGAGTCCACTGCGATGCCCTGGCCCGCCCCCGCTCCGTCAAGGTACGTCGAGTAGGCCAGCAACGTCCCCTCCGGGTTGAGCTTGGTCACGAATATGGCAGGCGAGGCCGCAGACTGGGGACGGAAGGGATTAGACGAAACCGGAAAGCGCCCGACTGTCGAACCCGTAATATACGCCGCGCCTGTGGCGTCCACCGCAATCGCCCGCCCGTAGTCGGCGAAGCTGCCCCCCAGGTAGGTGGCATAGATCACCTGCGTCATGTCAGGGTTCAGCTTCACAACGAAGGCATCCGCATCCCCCGCCGTGATCGCCCCCTTATAGTTGGCATTCGACACCGGGAAGTTGGGGGACGTCGTATAGCCGGTCACGAAAATGTTGCCTGCCGGATCGGTGGCGACATCGGAGATGATATCGGTGCCGCTCCCGCCGAAGTAGGTAGCCGTGAGCGTAGGGTCAATGACCAACGGCAGCGTGCGGTCATAGCTCCCAACGGAAAAGGTCAACAGATCCCCCTTCAGTTGAAAGCCGCCCGACACCGGACGCGCACCCGCGTCGCTTGGTTGATACAGCGTCGGGGCGGCCAGCCGCATGGAGCCGCTGCCACTGTGTAGGACCAGTTCCCCGGACGGTTCCAACTTCACCTTCTTCGCGCCCCGAATGCGGATGCGGATAGCCCCCGGGTCAGCGTTCGGGGCCACAATGAAGTCAAATTCCAGCCGGTTCCTCGATCCGTAGAATACAAGGTCAACCCCGCGATACAGGTTCGCCGACCGGATCCGCGCGTAGTGTGGAACCGCCGTGTGCCAGTTCGACGAATCCTCGCCACGGAAATAGCTCGACGTTCCGCCGGTCTGCCATTGGCTGCTCCAGGTTGCGGCTGCCGAGGCGCCTTCCCATTCGAGCCCGATGGTGCCGCCCCTGGCTAACGCCAGCACCGCCGCCGAGTCCGTCAGCGCCAATGAGAAGTTCTGTCCTCGGCTGAAGTACCGAACCTGCGGAGGGAACTGGCCCGCGTTCTGTTCATAAAAGAGTGGCAGTTTCGCCAAGCTGACTGGAGGTTCGCTGGTTGGTGCCGCTCCTGACACGGCGACAATCGCGAAGCAGAGAAACAGAATCGTGAACCGCACGGACTGGAATACTCCCGCAAAACTAGTGTCCGGTGCGTTGGATTATTCTCGCCGTTGCACAACTCATTGCGCGCTTTGCGTGACAGTGAAACTTCGGCCGCCCACCGTGATCACCCCAACCCGCGTTTGCCCCGTGGCATTGGCTCCCACTTCATACCCCGCCACCCCATCCCCGCTGCCCGATGGCGATGTCATCGATACCCACGGCACGTTGCTGGTGGCCGTCCACCCGCAGCCCGGTTGTGAACTCACCAAAAAGGAGCCGCTGATCCCCTCGCTCGGAGCCACTTGTTCCCCCGGACTCAGAGAGTAGCTGCAGGTCAGCGGCGCGGCACCACCCGATTGATCCACGCGGAAGTACTGAGCAAACGGATGCAGATACAGATGGCCATAGCGATATGCCCCCGTATTCGGTTGCATCGTGATGGTCACCGTGCCCGATCCCGAACGCGCCAGACCGTTGAGTGGCGTCATGAAGGCATCCAGTGTGTACACCTCCCAGTTGGTTGTTGGCTGATAGCTCCAGACATAAACGGTGAAGGTACCGCCACTCGGCGGGAACCAGCTTTGCGCCGGAGAGAACTGCGCGCATTGCGCATGGAACTGCGTAATTGTGAAAATCGCCCCACCTGACAGCGACAGCGTACCGGTGCGGACGCAGTTTGTGTTCTCTTCAAGGCTCAGGTTGAAAAAGCCGTTTCCGCTCCCCGACCCGTTGGTAATCGTTGCCCACGACGCGTTGCTCGTCACCGTCCAGGCACAGCCGGTGGCCGCCAGCACAGGAACATTCTGGTAATTGCCCGCACTCGGGGGGAACGCGGAGCCGGCATTGGCAAACGACGCCGGACAATCCCCAAACCGGCCGAGCAAGCCATCGTACGATCCGCCGCCCGCCGCCGGTTGCACCGACCCGGAGGTCAGCGGAATGTTCGTCGACCTGGTAAAGCCTCCGAACACGAGGTTCACCCCATTGGCCGCCAGCGCCAGACCGGCATCTGCTCCCGCGCCACCCAGATACGTCGAGTACAGCAGAGCTGTTCCCGCGGAATTCAACTGCGCCAGAAAACCATCCCCCGCCCCGCCAAAGGCCGTTGTCGAACCCACCTGCGGGAAACCTTCCCCGGCGACTCCGGTCACATACGCTTCCAATTGTGCCGTAAGGGCAATCCCATAGGCTCCGTCACAACGGTACGAACGATACGGATCACTCACCGAGCAGTTGCCGCTTCCCCCCAGGTAGGTGGAGTAAACCGCATCGGTGCCGCCCGAATTCAGCTTGGTGACGAAGGCATCGGAACTCCCGCTCAGCGATCGCTGGTACGCACCCGTCGTCGTCGGAAAACTCGCCGAGTAAGTTTCCCCGGCAACGTAAGCGTTCCCGCTGCTATCTATCGCGATCGCATGGGCGCGGTCTACCCCCGATGCCCCCAGGAACGTCGAGTAAACCAGGTTGGTCCCCGTGCTGTTCAGTTTCGAGACAAATGCATCGGTGGAGCCGGAGTTTGTCGCTCGATACACGCCGGCCGTCTTGGGGAAGGTCGTCGATGAAGTGAACCCCGTGACGAAAGCCTCTCCCGCGCTGTTCACCGCAATCCCGCGCGCCTGGTCCTCGTCCGCGCCGCCCAAAAAGGTCGAGTAGATCTGCGAGTTGCCGTCCTCGTGCATCTTCACGACGAAGCAATCGTTGTTGCCCAGATAGGTTCGTTGGTACGCCCCAACCGTGGTTGTGAACGTGGCCGTGTACGTCCAGCCCGCGACAAACGCCTGGCCCTGCGTATTCACCGCGATCGCCTGCCCGGCACCCGCGCCGTCCAGATACGTCGAATACGTCAAGCCGTTCCCCTGGGCGTTCAGTTTCGCCAGGAAGATGGCCGGCGAGGCCGCCGATTGCGGTCGAAAAGCACCCGCCGTCACCGGCCACCGGCCCACCGTCGATCCCGTGATGTAAGCCGCTCCCCCGGAATCCACCGCAATCGCCCGTCCATAGTCGGCGAACGGCCCGCCCAGGTAAGTCGCATACAGAACCGACGTCAGAAACGGATTCAGCTTCACCACAAAAGCATCGGAATCGCCCGGCGTGAGCGTGTTCTTGTAGCTGCCCTGGCTGTTGGAGAAGTTCACCGAGGTCGTATACCCAGTTACATAGACATTCCCCGTCGAATCCACCGCAACCCCGCTGATCAGGTCCGTGCCGGATCCCCCTAAATAACTGGCGGAAAGCGTCGGGTCGATCACCAGCGGCAGACCAGGATCGTAGCTGCCAATGTCGAAGCTCAGCAGATCCTTCCCGGTCACGCGATACCGCCCGGAAACCGGACAAACGCCGCTCAAACACGGCTGGTACACAATCGGGGCACCCAGCCGCACCGTCGCCCCACGCAACGCTATCGCGAGTTCCCCATCGGGCTGCACGCGCATTTTTCCGGCCCCGCGTACACGGATCCGGATCTGGCGCGGGTCAGCGTGCGGCGCCAGAAGGAAATCGAACTCCGGCCTCGTGCGCGATCCGTAGAACACCAGGTCGATGCCTGGATACAGCGACGCGTACCGCACGCGCCCGTAGTGCCGTGCCCCTACAATCCCCTGGCCGCCATCTTCGTTCCGAAAATAGTTGGACGCGCCACCGGTCTCCGCCTGTCCGTACATCGCGGGCTGTCGCGAAGCCCCTTCCCACTCCAGCCGCATCTCCTGCTGATCCGGCAGCGCCAGCCTGGCATCGGTTTCCGTCAGCGCCAGCGAGAACCGCTGCCCGCGGCTCAAATACTTCACTTCCGCCGGGAACTGGCCCAGGTTGGTCTCATAAAACAGCGGCAGCTTCTCCAGCGACACCGTCTGCGGGGTGCGCGACGCTGCCTGATTCGAGAAGACACCAGCAAGAAGGAACAGGATAATCGACCGCACGACCCGCAACTACTCCCAGCAATCTAGTGCGGACCGTCCCGAATTCCTCTCTCCGATTCGGGCGCCTGGGTCAGGCCAGAATCTTCTTCACCAGTTCGCCGTGTACGTCCGTCAGCCGGAAGTGTCTGCCCTGGTATTTGAACGTAAGCCGTTTGTGATCAACGCCCACCGCATGCAGAATCGTCGCCTGCAAATCGTGAACGTGCACCGGATCGGAAACGATGTTGTAACTGAAATCGTCGGTTTCCCCCACCGTGATTCCGGGCTTCATCCCCCCGCCCGCCAGCCACATCGTGAAGCACCGCGGATGGTGATCGCGGCCGTAATTGTTTTCGGTCAGCTTGCCCTGGCAGTAGACCGTACGCCCGAACTCGCCGCCCCAGACGATCAGCGTATCCTTCAGTAAACCCCGTTGGTGCAGGTCCGCTACCAGCGCCGCGCTGCCCTGGTCCGTCCCCTTGCATTGCAGTGCCAGGTCCCGCGGCAGGTCGTTATGCTGATCCCAGCCCCGGTGGTAAAGCTGCACGAAGCGCACGCCCCGTTCCACCAATCGCCGGGCCAGCAGGCAATTGGCCGCGTACGTTCCCGGCTTGCGGCTGTCCGGACCGTAGAGCGCGAAGGTCGATTCGGGCTCCTTGGACAGATCCATCAGATCCGGCACCGACGTCTGCATGCGGTACGCCATCTCGTACTGCGAAATGCGCGTCTCAATCTCCGGATCGTGATAAGCATCGGCACGCATCTGGTTCAGCTTGCCCACCACGTCCAGCATCTGCCGCCGTGTGTCGCGCGAGATCCCCGGCGGGTCTTCCAAATAGAGAACAGGCTCAGCCCCCGCGCGGAACCGTACTCCCTGGTGATTGGACGGCAGAAAGCCATTGCCCCACAGCCGCGAAAACAGCGGCTGGTCAACATTCAGTGCATTCGCCTGCGAGAGCAAGACCACAAAGGCAGGGAGGTTCTCGTTATCGCTCCCCAGCCCGTAGCTCACCCATGCCCCCATGCTCGGACGCCCCGGCTGCTGGCTGCCGCTCTGAATAAACGTAATCGCCGGGTCATGGTTGATCGCGTCGGTATGCATCGTCCGCATTACGGTCAGGTGATCCGCCACCTTTGCCGTATGCGGCAGCAACTCGCTCATCCACGTGCCGGCCTGACCCCGTTGGGCGAACTGGAACATGGAGGATGCCACAGGCAGGGTCCCCTGGCCCGAAGTCATGCCCGTGATCCGCTGGCCCATGCGGACCGAATCCGGCAGTTCCGTCCCTTGCTTGGACCGCAGCCCAGGCTTCGGGTCGAACAGATCCAACTGCGAGGGGCCACCGGACTGGTGCAGGTAGATCACACGTTTGGCCGTCGGCGGATGGTGCGGCATCCCCGTCAGGCCCCCGCTTGTCGCCCCCTGCGCCGTGCCGGCCAGATGCGTCAGCGCCGCCGCCCCAATGCCGGTTGCCGTGCGTCCGAAGAAGTGCCGCCGCGTTAAGGCAAGCTGATATTCGCGTATCGGGTTCATGGCTTACTCCTTCGTGATCACTTCGTCCAGGTTCAGAATGGCGCTGGTCACTGTGGTCCATGCCGCCAGCTCCGCGGGCGCCAGCGCCGGATTCGGCTTCGATTCCCCAATGGCCAGCAGCTTGGCGGCCAGCGCCGGGTCCTTCTTATACGCCGCCGATTGCGTCTGCGCCAACTGCGTCAATAGCTTCGTCTCGGCCGGCTGCGGGGCCCGCGCCGCAGCCAGTTGGAAAGCCGTGCGGATCCGCGCCGCGGCGTCCTTCCCGCCTTCGGAAAGCACGCGCTCGGCCAACTTGCGAGCCGCCTCCAGGTACGTGGGGTCATTCATCAGGATCAGCGCTTGCAGCGGCGTGTTCGTGCGTGCCCTGCGCGCAATGCACTTCTCCCGATCCGGCGCGTCAAACGTCGCCATCTGCGCCGGCGGCACCGTGCGCTTCCAGAACGTGTACATGCTCCGGCGGTAAAGATCCTTCCCCGTGGAGGGCACGTACGTCTGGGCCGAGAACACATCGCCGTACGCGAGCTCTTCCCACAACCCCGGCGGCTGATAGGGATACACGCTCCTGCCGCCAATTTCCCGGTTCAACAGCCCCGAAACCGCCAGCGCATTATCCCGGACTATCTCCGCCGGCAACCGGAAGCGCGACATCCGCGCCAGCAGCCGGTTCTGCGGATCCCGCTCGGTCAACTCCGGCGTCGCTTTCGCTGATTGCCGGTACGTCGCCGACATCACGATCTTCTTCTGCAGCGCCTTCACATCCCAGCCGCTTTCCACAAAGCTGGCCGCCAGCCAATCCAGCAGTTCCGGATGCGTCGGCGGAGCACCCTGCGAACCAAAGTCTTCACTGGTTTCCACCAGGCCGGCCCCGAACAGGTTCTGCCAGAAACGGTTCACCGTGACGCGCGCTGTCAGCGGGTGTGAAGGGTCGATCAGCCACTTCGCTAACCCCAGCCGGTTCGCCGGCAGCCCCGGCGGCAGCGGCGGCAGGCTGGCCGGAACTGCCGGCGTCACCTTCTCGGTCTTGTTCCGGTAATCGCCGCGCCCCAGGATATACGTGTCCCGCATCTTCGGCAGTTCCGTCATCACCATTGCCGTCACGACAGTCTTGTCCAGCATCTGCTCGGATTTGCGCAACTCCAGCAGTTCGGCATACGCTTTGCGCTGCCCCTCGGGAGCGGCATGCGTCAGGTAGAAGTCCTGCAGACGGTCCTTCTGGTCCTTGGTACGCTTGCCCGCCGGCGTGTGCAGGATCGCCCGCACCACCGCTTCCGATGCCAGTTCGCTCAGCTCAGCCGCCGTAAGCGCCCGCTGGTACAGCCGCAGTTCGTCCAGTTGCGACCGGAACGGCATGCCGAAGGACTTCGCACCAGTCGTCCAGGGCACGGGCCCGGCGGCGGTCGCTTGCGAGGCCGTCTGCAGTTCATCGACTTCCGTCGGCTTCCCGTTCAGATAAATCTGAAGTGCCGGCCCGTCGCTCAGAATGCCGATCTGCGTAAACTCGCCCTGCACCACGTAACGGCGCGTGCGGAGCGTCTTCCCGTTCACCGCCACCACCAGCCGCGCCCCGCGCTTCAGATCGCCGATCGAAACCGCCTCCTCCGTTCGCACCAGGAAACTACGCTGCCCATCGCTGCGCCGCAGCACCGCCTGCTCCAGCTTGTTGCCCAGCCGCAGCCAGAAGCTCACGGTCAACGGTTGCTGCAGCGAGCCGCCTTCGAACCAATCCACCTGCGTCTCACCATCGAAGTTCAGCGATTGCCCGGCGATGCCGCCCGAGAAAGTAGGGTTGCCCGTGACGACACGCGCATGGCGATACCCACCGGCAATGTCCGAGAAGGTGCCGTCCATTTCATAGTGGGCGAGGGCGCCCGAGGGGCCCACCGAAGGCGAGGCGGTTGCGGCCCACTGCGCGACCGCGGCTTCCACCTCTTTCTCCGGCAGCAGCGCTTCCCGCGCGGCGATCGCGGCACGCAGTTCGGTCAAGCGCGTCTCCTGTGAGGGTTCCGGCAGCGGCAGCATCGGTTTCGCATTCCCCTCCCGGCCGTCCAACCCCTTCTCATCCACGTTATTGAAGAAGGCAAAGAACCGGTAGAAATCGCGCTGGCTGATTGGGTCGTACTTGTGGTCGTGGCAGCGCGCGCACCCCATCGTCATCCCCATGAACGCCACCGAAGTGGTTTCCACCCGGTCCACGATGTACTCGGTCAAATACTCCTCGGCAATCGCGCCACCCTCGTAGTTGATCATGTGGTTGCGATTGAAGCCCGTCGCCAGCCGCTGTTCACGGGTCGGATTGGGCAGCAGGTCGCCAGCTAATTGCCACAACGCAAACTGATCGAAACGCATGTTTTGGTTGAAAGACTGGATCACCCAGTCCCGCCAGGGCCACATATCCCGGTGGCTGTCGATATGATACCCATGGGTGTCGGCGTACCGAGCCACGTCAAGCCACGGCATCGCCATCTTCTCTCCGTAATGCGGCGAACGCAGCAGGCGGTCCACAGCCTTCTCGTAGGCGTCCGGCGACTTGTCTCCAACGAAGGACTGCACTTCGCTGGCTGTCGGCGGCAGTCCCGTCAGATCCAGCGTAAGCCGCCGCAGCAGCGTGGCGCGATCGGCTTCCGGCGAAGGCTTCAATCCCTCCTTCTCCAGCCGTGCCTGCACGAAACGGTCAATCTCATTCCGTGCCCAACCCGCCGCCACCTCGGGCACCACCGAACGCTTCGGCGGCGCATACGACCAATGCGTTTGCCACTCGGCCCCTTCGTCAATCCAGCGCCCTACCAACTCGATCTGCGCGGCCGTCAGCGGCCGGTCAAACGACTTCGGCGGCATCCTCCTCGAAGCCTCGGCGTGGCTGATACGCTGAAACAGTTTGCTGGCCGCGCGGTTCCCTGGGGTTACGGCTTTCAGCGCGCTGTCCTTCTCATCCAGACGAAGCCCCGCCATCCGCCGCTTTTCGTCAGGCCCGTGACACGCAAAACAACTGTCGGACAGCAAAGGACGGATCTGCCGGTTGAAATCCACCTTCGCCGCGTTCGGAGCCGCTGGAGCGGTCAGCCCGCCGGCGAGCAGAAACACAAGGAGCCGCATGTATCTACTATGTACCAGACGGCGTGAGCCTGGATCCGGGCGAGTAGGATGGTTATATACAATGTTTATTGTACTTGTACTCATGGCGACGGCCGCATTCGGCCAAACGCGAATCACCGATAACAATGCCCATGGCTGGTACAACTACTTCGGCGATCATCCCATCGCCGAGGGGTCGCGGGTGGGCATCCATTTGGAAGGACAATATCGAAGGGCAAGCGTGATTACGCGCTGGCAGCAACTGCTGCTGCGGCCGGCCGTGAACTTCGACGTCAACAAGTATCTGCAGGTGACCGGCGGATACTGCTTCGCCGAGACGTGGCCCTACGACGATTACCCGTTCACGCGCGAGCGCTTCCCGGAGCACCGCCTTTGGGAGCAGGCCACCATCCGCCTTCGCAGCGGGAAGGTCGCATGGTCCACACGGATCCGCTTTGAGAATCGCTGGATCGGCCTGCTGAGCGGCGGCTTCCGCTATGAGAACCGGCTGCGCATGATGCAGCGCGGAACCGTGCCGCTGAAGGGCAAGACCTACTTCACCGCCTATGACGAGTTCTGGGTGTATGTGAAGCCGTATGTCTCCAACTCCGCCTTCGATCAGAACCGCGCCTACGCCGCGCTGGGCTATAAGATGGGCAAGCACTGGAACGTCGAGGTGGGCTACATGAACCAGGCCTTTCTCCAACGCAGCGGGCGCGTGCTGGAGTCCAACCATACACTGATGGTGTCGTTGATCAGCAATGCCCCGTTTAAGCGCAAGGACTGAGTCACAGCCGTATCAAATTCTGTAAATGGCTCATTCCAAATAGCGTGCTCCCGCGAACGTTGGGCCCTGCTTGTCCCGCCATGCTTTACTGAAATTGGCGAGGTCCCCCGGCTTTGCCCAAAGCCCGGCCGGGAAAAACAGAAAAAGTGCACGTCCGAACCCAAGCCGCCCGGGTGGTCAGTAGAAGGCGGGTTCCCCAGGGGGCCGGGTCTTCCACCGCCGGTGAATCCAAAGCCACTGCTCCGGGTACGCGCGGATCACAGACTCCAGCACCGCATGCAGGCGGCGCGTGTCTTCCACCGCGTCGCCGCTCATGGCAACCGGAGGGTAGAAGCGCAGCACGTAACGCTGCTCGGCATCGCTCCACAGGGCAAAGCCCGGTATCACCACCGCCCCCGTGTGGGCGGCGATGCGCGCCACGCCCGTATGCGCGCAGGCCTGGTGGCCGAAGAACGGTACGAATGCCCCTTCGTTAGGCATGGCGTTCTGGTCGGCCAGGATGCCGATAGCCTGGTTGGCCCGCAGGGCCTGCATCATAGCCCGGGCGCTCGCCTTCTTGTCATGCAGCCGATTGCCCGACAGCGTCCGGTACCGCGTGGCCAGCCGGTCCAGGGCACGGTTGTCGAGCGGCCGCACCATCACATGCATGGGTTCCGCCAGCAGCGCGTGGGCAAAGGCGCTGAGTTCCCAGGCCCCCAGGTGGGCGGTGTAGAAGAGCACGCCGCGGCCCTGTTCCAGGCCCCTCTGGAAGTGTTCGAAGCCCTCATAGCGGATGTACTGGTGGATGTTGCTGCGATCCAGCTGGGGGAAGCGCGCGAACGTCGCCAGCATGCGGGCCAGCGACAGGAAGACGCCGTCTATCACCCGTTCGCGCTCACCGGCGCTGAGTTCCGGCAGGGCGCGCTCCAGGTTGCGCCGGGCGATGCGGCGATAGCGCGGCACCAGGCGGTCGAGCAGCCCGAAAGCCGCCCGCGACACAGCCAGCGCCGCCGCCACCGGCAGGTGTCCCAGGAGCCACAGAAGGGCCCGTACCAGCCACGCTATGAGGGAATCGCGCAAGTGAGTAGTTTACAGGCGCCGGTACTCGGCTTCGAGTAACGACATCAGAATCAGAGAGCGATAGCGGTCCTCGACGCGCACGCATTCCCGCATCACACCTTCTTCCACAAAGCCCAGCTTCTGGTACAGATGCCGCGCCCGGACGTTCTCCGGATACACGTCCAGGAACAGGCGATGCGCGCCGTACTGGTCAAACACCAGTTGCAGCAGCGAGCGCAGGAAGCGCCGCCCAAGCCCCTGGCCCGGTTCGGCGATCGCCACTCGCTTCAGTTCGACGCTGCCGTTGGGGTTGGCCAGGCCGCGCAGGATGGCGAAGCCGGCCGGAGCGCCGTTCTCCTCGACAATCAGGTAGAGGCAATCGGGGCTGGCCATCTGCGCCTGATGCACAGGAGCCTCGTCGATGCCCACAAACCCCTGGGCGCAGAACCAGCGCTCGGTTTCCATGACGAACGGCAGGTCGGCCGGGGTGGCCTGTCGCAAATTCATGGCTTCAGTTCCGCTTCCGTTTGCTGAGATCGAAGCGATCGCCCGAAGCGAGGAAGTAGTAGCGCTTGCCGTCGGCGCCGGGCGGGGTCTTGTGGTCGTAGATGGCCACCTTGCTGTCACCGACGACCTCGGCATCATTGCCGCGAACAACGATCGCCGTGCTTTCGTCGATGCCGATTCCCAGCAGCTTGGGGTGGCGGTCGATAACGGCCAGCATATCGTCCTGGCGGTTGCGTTTGAGCAGATGCTGGTCCACGGCGACGTTGCGAAGCAGGGCCATGCCTTCCTCATAGCCAGGGGCCATCATGACCGTGTTGCCGGAGCGGGCGCCCCGGACCAGATAAGAGCCCTGGATAGTCGCTCCGGCCGAGGATCCGCCCACCACTCCGCCGCGGTCCAGTAGTGCCAGAATCTCCTTGTGCGTGCGGGTGTGCAGGTAGGAGTCCACCAGGCGCCACTGCCGGCCTCCGTCGAACCACACCGCACGCGCCTGCCGGATGGGGTCAGCGAAGGCCTTGGTATCAGCCTGCTTGCGGTCTCGTGTGTGCAGGACCTGGAGTTTCGTAAAGCCGGCTTTGGCCAGGAAGTGGCGGTTCAGCCATTCGGCGTCAAAGGCCTCGCGCTCACCCGCCGTCGGTATGATGATCACGGCGCTATCCTTACCGCCCGCCAGTGTTGCGAAGCGGTCGATGATCGCCGGCGTGACGGTGCCGCCGCCGACCACCACCAGCGCGCCTTTCTTCGGACCAACGTCGGCCCCCTGGGCCACAAGCGCCAAACCCAGGAGCGCAGCTAAGCCGATTGCCTGCATGTTCTCTATTGTGACCCAGGGGCGTGTTGGAATAGGAGCATGATACGCGGCATCACGAGACGGAGCGCGGCTTTCTCGTTGGGAACTCCGCTGCTGGCGGCGAACTGGCCGCAGTGGCGCGGCGCGGCTGGCGACGGCGTGGCCCGGGGCGCCGACCCGCTGCTCTATTGGAGCCGTGGCCGCAACGTGCGCTGGCGAATGGGATTGCCCGGATGGGGCACCAGTTCTCCGGTGGTCTGGGGCGACCGGGTGTTCGTCACCAGCGAAGAGACACAGGAGGGAAACAAACGGCTCTGGACGCTGTGCTTCGATGGGGCTACGGGCCGCGAGTTGTGGCGCCATGATTTCGGCTTGGGCGTCAACCAGCGGGCGCATGAGAAGTCCAATCTGGCGGTAAACACGCCGGCGGTCACCCGCGACGCGGTTTACGTGGCCTTCGGCAATGCCGACATCGCGCGCTATACGCATGACGGCAAACTGGTGTGGGTGACGCGCTACATGTCGCTGTTTGGCGATCCCAAAATGGCCTGGGGCTATGGCGTGAGCCCCGTGGTGCTCGGTGATTCCATCCTGTTCCCGTGGGACCATCACAAGGGCCCGTGCTACCTGGCGGGGTTGGACAAACAGACCGGGGCAGTGGCCTGGAAGGTGGAACGTCCCATCGGAACGGCCCATGCCACGCCGCTGGTGGTGCGGCACCACGGACAGACCGAGATCCTGGTTTCGAGCAAGAACCGGCTGACAGCTTTCGACGCCGCGACCCGGCGCGAACTGTGGCAGTATGGCGAGGGGTCTGGGCCGTTCAATGGCGAGATCATCGTCAGCCCGGTGTATGGCGATGGGGTGGTGTTCTGCCAGCTCTGGCGCCAGAGCCCTATCCACGCCGTGCGGCTGCGCGGCAATGGCGAGCCCCCGGATAAGCTTTGGGTCAGTGAGAGGCCGGGCCCGCAGGAACCATCGCCGGTCTATCACGACGGGCTGCTGTATTCCTGGATGGACAACGGGATCCTAGTATGTCTGGATGGCCGTACGGGCAAGGAACACTATCGCGAGCGCTTGGGCGGCAATGCGAACTCCTCACCGGTGGCCGCGGGCGATCGGATCTACCTCAGCAATAACGATGGCCAGACGTTCGTTGTAAAGGCCGGGCCGCGGTTCGCGCTGTTGGCGACCAATACCTTGGAGGAGCGAATCACCGCATCGCCCGCGGTGGCCGATGACGACCTGCTTTACCGCACCGATTCGTTCCTCTATCGCATCGGGAACGCTACTCGGAAAGTCGCACTGCCGTAAGGCGCTGGAGGAGGGGTTCCTGGAGCGAGGCTTCCACCTGACCGATAATCAGGCCGGCCCGATCCCGGTCCTGGATGTGGACCTGATCCTTCAGACGGAAGCTGGTAAGTTTCATGCGGACAAGGTCGGCGATGGGGGCAAGCCAGAGACCTTGGGCAGAACGCACGGGCTCTGATTCCGGCACAACTTCCAGGTAATCGGCGCGAACCGCGCTGCGCGGGCGGTCGCTGCGCGTCTCCAGGAACATGTCGACGCCGGCGGCGTGGCGATAGACGAAGCCCTCCGGTTCGACGGCGGCCTTCACGCGGTCAAGCCACTGGCGATCGAATGCGATGTCTACATCACGGGTGAGGCGAGCGGCCAGTGGATCGCGGGCATCCACGTGGAGAAACACGGCGAGCCCGCCCACAATGCGATTGGGGATGCCGGCCCGCTCCAGGGCAGCAGAGAACCGCTGCGCGATGTCCAGAATCTGCTCCACGGCATCCTCGAAAATGGTATTGACCAGCATCAGGCCAGCCGCGCTTTCAGCATGGTATAGGAGTGCGGGGCAAAGCGATAGCGGAGCTTCTCCCCTTCCGCTCGGGCACTGCCGGGGGTGGACTTCACCAGCGTCTTGCCGAAGCCGTTTTCGGACTTGATGTCGGGCCCGTTCACTTCGGCGGTCTCCACAGGTCCTGAAAACCTCCGGTCCTGGAGGTCAATGTCGGCTTCGATGGGCTGGTCGCGGTGGCGGTTGACGACATTCAGAACCAGCGTGCCGTTGTCGAGCGCCGCCGAGCAGTCCAGGTAGTCGACCGCGCCGTACTTCTTTGACTCGTAGGTGGGGCAATCGAGGAAGACGGAGAGCGACTTGCCCCGGCTGTTGTTGGCGATCAACTGCAGGGGGTAGTAGATGGTTTGAAGGAACAGGCCCTTGTCGTTGCTGAAGATGGGCGCGATGACATTCACCAGTTGAGCCATGTTGGCCATTTTGACGATGTGGGCGTGGTTGATAAACGAGTTGAGGAAGGTGGCGACCACAAGCGCGTCTTCCAGGTTATAGATCTCTTCCAGGATGCGGCGGCCGCGCTCCTTGTTTCCCCGGGCGCGGTACCAGACGTTGTACTCATCCCAGGCGATGTAGATGGGCCGCCTGTTGGGCATGTCGGAGGTGGCGGCGTCGATCAAGCCTTCCACCGTTTTGGTCCGCGCGTCCACATCGCGGGAACTGGCCAGGAACTCGTAGTAGTTGTTGTCGGCGTTCCCGACGTAGCGGTGAACGGCGATGTAGTCGATGTGGGTCTTGAGGTGATCGAGGACGGTGCGGTTCCAGCCGATCCAGTCGATACCGCTGGCAAAGTGGGACGAGCCGGCGGCGATGAGCTTGATGGAAGGATCCGTCCAGCGCATGAGCTTGGCGGCTTCGAGGGCGAACTTGCCATAGTCGTCGGCGCTGCGATGACCCATCTGCCAGGGGCCGTCCATTTCGTTGCCGAGTCCCCAATAGTTGACCTTCCAGGGCTGCTGCCGGCCGTTCTTCCTGCGCAGGCGGGTCATTTCGGTGTCTTCGGCCGAGTTGACGTATTCCACCCATTGCTGGGCGTCGGTCCAGGAGCCGGTGCCGAGGTTGACGCAGATATAGGGCTCGGTGTACATCTGTTCGGCGTATTGGAGGAACTCGTGCGTGCCGAAGCGGTTGGTCTCGACGGTGCCCCAGGCCATTTCCAGCCGCCGCGGGCGCTGGTCGCGGGGCCCGATGCCGTCACGCCAGTGGTAGTTCGAAGAGAAGTTGCCGCCGGGCCAGCGCAGTTGGGTGACGTTGAGCTTGCTGGCGGCTTCGAAGACGTCCTTGCGGAAACCGTTGGCGTCGGAGAGGGCATGATTTTCCTCGAAAATGCCACCGTCGATGCAACGGCCGAGGTGTTCGATGAAGTTGCCGAAGATGAGCGGATCGATGTCGCCGATGACGCGTTCGGTGTCGATCTTGAGGCGGGCGCGAAGGGCGCCCTGCTGTTGGGCTGAGGCGAGGAGAGGCGCCGCGGCGGCGGCGGTGAAGGTGCGTCGGGTGAGCTTGGTTGATTCAGACACGGAACTTGTTCTCAGGGTAAAGTAGGGCGTTGGCAGAAACACAAAGGCGGCCCGCTGGTGTCGCCAGGGGCCGCCTCTTACGGATTCGGGCAGTCTGCGGTTACGGCTTGGCGTGCACGGCCGTGACGGAGAACTGGCTGGCCCCGCTGTGGCAGGTGGCGCAGCTTTCGCCGATCTCGTTGGTGTTGGCGGCGGCGTGGGCGGCCGTGGACCGCGTGTCGTGGCAGCCGATGCAGGCGGCCGTGATCGGCGGGGTCGAGCGCACAAAGCGTCCCGGGGTAGAGACGTTCGCCTTCGCACCGACGTTCTCGGGCAGATGCGAGTTGTTCACGTGGCAGGCATTGCAATTGCGCAGGTCGCCCGGATAAAGGACTTCCTGGAAGTTGGTTGTGCCGATGACGTAGGGGTTAGCAAGAGCCTCGCCGCGGTGGATGGCGTGAGCCATGGTGGCGAAGCTGAGCGGCTGCCCCTGGGTATTGTTCACCAGCGACGGGTTATGGCAGATGGCGCATTCCTGCGTGTTGGTGCGGGAGCCGCCGTGGATGAAGCCGAGGTTGGCGTGGCAGGTGGCGCACTTTGCGTTATCGACCACCACGCGGCGCGCCTCGACGGATGTGCCGTCCACGGGGAAGTACAGTTGGATGGGCTTCGCCATGTCGGTGGCTGTGCGCTGCTTGGTGGTGCCGGCGAGCAGAGTAACGGTGTTACGGCCTTCGAGCGAGATCGTATACGATCCCTTGGCCGCGTCAGGGACCTTGGCCGTCATGGTGTAGGTATAGACGCCGTTGGAGCCGGTTGCGGTGGCCACCGGATTCTCCGAAACGCGGATGGCGCCGGGGCCCGTTTGGTAGTCCTGATTGGGGCCGGCCAGCAGCACACGCACCGTGGTGAGTTTGGTGATGTCCAGCGGGTTACCGATCTTGTCGGTGACCTTGAACGTCACGGTGGGGGCGCTGCCGGGGGTGGCGTTGGCCAGACGGATAAACTCGAAGACCATGCCGGGCAGGGCGCTAGACATCGCCGGCGGGATATGCGACCCGGGGATGGTGCCGTCGTACTCGGACGTGGCAATCGAGGTATGGCAGTTCTTGCAGAGCGTATCGTTGGCGACCGGAATGGGGTGATTCTGGCCGGTGGTGGTGTTCACGTTGTCATGGCAGGAGGTGCAGAGCGCCTGGCTGGGATTCGTCTTCCAGTTGTCGGCCTGCTTGGGGCCCGGCTCATGGCAGACGCCGCAATTGCGGATGTCTTGCGGGAAGGAGATCTCGGAGAAATCGACGCGCTGGTTGCGGTGGATCATGAAGTAGGGCTTGCCCTCCTTCACGCTGGGCAGGTTCTTGCCCATGTGCAACTTATGCACGAAGACGCCCATGTCGGCCGTGTTCAGGGTGTCGGGATTGACGCTCTGCGGGGTGTGGCACATGACGCAGTAGGCCATGGACTTGCGGGCGACGCCGTGCGCGGAGATGGGGTCATGGCAGTTATTGCAGGACTTTTCGCTGACGATGTCCCGCACCACGGTGACCGGCGATCCGTTGGGCACGAAATGGAAGACGTGGTCATTGCCAGTGACTTCGGTGATGCCGACCTCGCTGAGGTCGCGTTCGGCCTGCATGCCGATGCTGTGGGTGACCGCCGGATCGAAGGTCGCGGGGGCCTTGGTACCGAAGGTGTAGTCGTAGAGGCCTTTTTCGGCATCGATCAGTTTCACCGTACCGCCGGTATCGGTGCCCGCTACGCGTTGCGATGGATTGCTGTTGGTGACCGAATTCAGCACGCTGGTGGTGTAGGCCACGTATTGCGTCCTGCCGGCCGGAATATAGGCGGCGACAAACCGCACCGTCACCGGGCCGGGGGTGAGCACCCCATTGATGTCCAGCGGACGTCCTCGCGAGTCCGTGATGGAGAAACGTGCCGTGATGGTACCGTCACGGGCAATGGACGCATTGAGAACTTTGGGGATAACCCCCTGGCCTGCGAATGCAAACCCGGCGTCCCGGGTCGTGGCGTTATAGTTCTTCGGGCGTTGGGCGGGCTTCTCGGCCAAAGCTGGTGCGGCAAGGAGCGCGACAAGCGCCCCGGCAACCAGGTTTAACAGGAAGGAACGCGGTCTCATGAGAATTGGCCTCCTGCGTGCGGGTTTGTACAAACCGGCATTCGAGTGGTGCAATTTATGGGCCATTCGGCGGCATCATTCAGGATCAATAAGTTAAGGGAAAAGCGGCGGATTTCTGCTGCGTCCCTTGCCCCAACCCACTACGCTCGGCCGTCCCCCGCCGGCCGGGTTGCGCAATTTCACTCAGGGTTTTGGGAGTACTTCTTCCAGGGTATCGGCCAGGATGAAACTGTCGAAGTAGATGGAATCGACCGAGGGTGCGTGGGGACTGCGGTGGATGCCGGGCTGGCAGAAGTAGGTGGCTTCGGGGCCCTTGGTTTTGAGCTTGCGGTCCAGGACTGGGGCGCCGTCGAACCAGAGCCGCACGTTGCCTTTGGCGGGGTCTTCCGACCAGCGGATGTGCATGGCCAGGTGATGCCACTTGCCGGTGGGGAAGTCGGCTTGCCATTCGGTGCCGTTGCGGCCAAGGTTGCCGGTGCCGTACTTGATGAGCGTGCCGCCGCCGGGCTTGGGCTCCACCCACCACGTCATGACGTTGTTGTAGCGGGGCGGGGGATTACCTTCCCAATAGAAGAAGTTGTCGCGGTCTTTAGGCGGGTCGTCCATGCGGAGGTAGAAGGACAGGTAAGTGTCGGAGCCTTCTTCCACCGTCACACGCGGGCCGCCGACCTGGACGCGGAGTTGGCGCGGATTGAAGACGTCGTCTTCGTGGATGGTGAACTTGGCGGCGTATTTACCTTCGCGTGCCATACCCGTGATGACCTGGAGGTTGCGGGGTGTAGCGTTCTGGCCGCGGGTGCCGGTGTTGGCCCATTCGGAGAGATCGCCGGTTTCAAAGCCGGATTGAAAGAGGATTTTGGCCGGTGCGGTGGGGCAGAGGGCGAGAAGGAGCAGGTAGGCGGAGGTACGCATGGTGGTTCAGGCAAGGATCGAGTGCAGGACGTGGCCGTGGACGTCGGTCAGGCGGCGGCGCGTCCCGTTGTGATAATAGGTGAGTTTCTCGTGGTCCAGACCGAGCAGGTGCAGCGCGGTGGCGTGGAAGTCGTAGAGCGTGGTGGGGTGCTCGCCGGGCTTGTAGCCGACCTCGTCGGAAGACCCGAAGGCGATGCCGGGCTTCAGTCCCGCGCCGGCCATCCAGCAGGTGAAGCAATCGGGGTGATGATCGCGGCCCGCGCCTTTGCCGGCGCCCTGGGAGACGGGCGTGCGGCCGAACTCGGTGACGCCCATGACCAGCGTGTCGCGCAGCAGGCCCCGGCTGTCCAGGTCTGCCAGTAGCGCGGCGACGGGCTGATCGTACTCCTTCGCCATATTGGTGTGGTTCTGGAACAGGTTACCGTGCGCATCCCAGGTCTTGCCGCCCCCTCCGTGATAGATCTGAACGAAGCGCACGCCCTTTTCGAGCAAACGGCGGCCGAGGAGGCAGTTGCGGGCGAGCGTGGCGGTTTCCTTTTCGTCGAGGCCGTAGAGCTTGCGGGTGGCCTCGCTTTCCTGTTGCAGATCGGCGATATCGGGCACGCTCAGTTGCATGCTGGCGGCGAGTTCGTAGGTGCGCAGGCGGGCGTCGAGCGTGCTGTCGCCGGGATGGGTTTCGGCGTAGCTGCGGTTCATGCGCTCGAGCCAGGCCATGCCGGCTTTGCGGGCTTCGGGATTGAGGTCCTTGGGATTGGAGAGGTCGGGGACGGGGTCGCCTTCGCCGCGGAGTGCGGTGCCCTGCATGGCGGCGGGTAGGAAGCCGTTCGTCCACTGGACGCTGCCGCCCCAGGGCTGGCTGGTGGGGTCGGTGAGGACGACGTAGGCGGGGAGATTTTCGTTGAGCGCGCCAAGGCCGTACGTAACCCAGGCGCCCATGGACGGGAAGCCGGTGAGGATGAAGCCGGTGTTCATCTGGGCGACGGCGGGCATGTGGTTGGCGCTCTTCGCAGAGAGGCTGTGGACGAAGGTGAGTTTGTCGACCACTTTTGCCATGTGCGGGAGCAGGCCGCTGACCCAACGCCCGCTTTGGCCGTGCTGTTTGAAGTCGAACGGGCAGCCCATGAGATTGCCGCCCTGGCCGAAGAAAGTCGGCATGTCGAACGGCTTGCCGCTGCGGGCCTGGAGATCGGCTTTGTAGTCGAAGGTGTCGACGTGGCTCATGCCGCCGAGGGCGAAGACCTGGAGGACGCGCTTGGCTTTGGGTGCGAAGTGCGGGCCGGCCGCGCGAGCGGTGCTTGCCGTGAGGGAGGAAAGCGCGAGCCAGCCGAAGCCGGAGCCGGCGTCGAGCAGCATGCGGCGGCGGGTGGGGCTATTCGACATAGAGAAACTCGCTGGTATTCAGGATGCCCCAACACAGGGTTTCGAGGCCATGGTGGGCGACCAGATCGCGGGCCTGTTGGAGTTCCCAGGCGGCTGGCTCGCGCTGGTAGGCGAGAAGGAAGGCGCGCCGGACCTGAACGGCAGGATCGGGGCTGTCTTGGGCGAGCCGTACGGCGAAGCGTCTGGCCTGCTGCTGGACGAAGCCGTTGTTCATGAGGCTGAGGGCCTGGAGCGCGGTGGTGGTGGCGGAGCGCTTCGGCATCTTGACGGCGGGCAGCGGGCAATCCATGGATTCGAGCAGCGCGTCGCCGGCGGTGACGACGTTCATCCGGTAAATGGTGCGGCGCTGTTGGGCGGGCTCTTCGGATAGGGTTGGCTTGTATTCCTTGTACGAGCCGCCCCCGCCGGTGCCGATGGTGAAGGGGCGGAAGGAGGGTCCATACATTTCGCGATGCAGGGAGCCGCTGACGGCGAGCATGGTGTCGCGGGCTACTTCGCCTTGCACGCGGGCGGGCGAATAGCGCCAGAGGAGGCGATTGCCGGCGTCTTTCGTCGCGGCCTCTGGGCGGTGCTTGGCGGATTGGCGGTAGGTATCCGAGAGCAGGATCATGCGGTGCAGCGACTTGAGGCTGCCGCCGCTAGCACGGAAAGCGACGGCGAGTTCGTCGAGCAGTTCCGGATGGCTGGGCTGGCCGCCGTTGTAGCCAAAATCATTGGGGTTTTCGACGAGGCCGGAGCCGAAATGATAGTGCCAGACGCGGTTCGCGGCCACGCGCCAGAAGAGCGGGTTGTCGGGGTGGGTGACCCAGTCGGCGAAGGCGCGGCGTTTGGCGGCGTCGGGAGCATCGGCGGGCAGGCCGAGGTCGGCGGGGAGCGTGCGGAGGCCGGACATGCCGCCGGGAGTGACGATATCGGCTTTGCGGTTGACATCCCCGCGGATGAGCAGGCGGGTGGGCTCGGTGGGGCGGACGGAGGGGATCCAGGCGGGTGGGGGCGCGGGTTCAGCGGATAGCTGTTTCTGAAGGGCCGCGAGTTCGGCCTGGTATTCGCGCAACTGGCCGAGGGCCTGCGGGTTCAGGCGGGTTTCGAGATCGGCGGCGGTGAAGTTGGCGATGCCGGCTTCGAAGGAGGCCTTGACGTCGGCGGCTTGCAGCGGGCGGTCGTAGAGGCGGGCTTCTTCGATCACGACATCGGGTGATACGGTGAAGCGCACAATCGCGTCGCTGGCCAGAAAGGCTTGCAGCTTGGCCGCGGGCGTTCCCTGCTCTGGCAGGTAGGCTTTTCCGTAGGGCTGTCCGTTGCGATAGATCTGGATGCGATCGTCGGCCGTGTAGACGATAGCGATCTGTACGCGGTCGCCGGGTTGGGCGGATTCGGGATCGCCGCCGACGTCTTCGGTGCGGAAGTTGCCGATGGAAGGATTCTGCCACTTGGGCTTCTTGCCGCCGGTGAGTTGGATGCCGTCGAGGCTGGCGCCGCGGTAGCCGCTCTGGTTGCGGATTTCGAAGAGGGTGACGGACTTCTCGGGCGCCTTGCGGAAGCCGATCCAGGCTTCGAGGGTCTTCTCGCGGATGTCTTTCGTGATGGTGGGTGTGGCGGTGATGGCGTTATCTTTGCCG
>JAEUQF010000303.1 GCA_016789745.1 Bryobacterales bacterium | reverse complement strand
TGCAGGATACACGGCACATGATATCCATCGGCCATCATCGCCACCTTGCGGCACGTCAGAATGCCACCGCTCCCGCGACCCTCCGGTTGCACGATGTCATAAGTCCGGTTCACCAGGCACTTCTGGAAATCGCGCACGCCCACATACCCCTCGCCTCCCGTAATCGGCAGGTCCACCATAGAGGCCAGCCGCGCCGGCCCTTCGAAATCATCCCGCGCGAACGGCTCCTCCAACCAGTACGCCCCCGCGCGCTCCAGCGCCCGAGCCACCTTCAGCCCCGTCTCAAAACTCCACACCGTCTGCCCGATCGACACCGGCTGATGCGCCGTCCGATCAAACATAATCGCGAAGTTCGCATCCGTCGCATGGCGGATCTCCGCGCACGCATCGGCATCGTCTATCGGATTCGGACGCCACGCCCGAATCTTCATCCCCACATAGCCCGCCTTCTTCAGCCGCACCGCCTGGTCCGCCTGTTCCTGATAGCTCACGTGCTGCTGATCGGCCTTGCCCTTCCACACGCACGTCACATAAGCCTTCACGCGCGTGCCGCCGCCGCCCAACAACCGGTGCACGGGCTGCTTCGCAATCTTGCCGATCGCATCCCACAGCGCATGCTCCACCCCGCCCCATTTCTCCAACCCGTTATCCAAATGCCGTTCGATCGCGAACAGATCCTGCCCCACCAGCAACTGCCGCACCGCAGGCAACTGCGCCACCGGCGGCCCCGCGAACGAGAATCCCTTCACACCGGCATCGGTCGATACCTCCACCACCGTATAGGCATGGTTCAACCCGGCTTCGGCCTCATCCTTCGTCACCGGAATGCGAATCCCGTAAATATCGATGCCCTTAATCCGCACCGGCTTGGCCTGCGCCGCCAGCGCCGCAAACGGCAGCGTGCAAAACAGGCGTCGGCTAACCACGGCGATACTCCTTCAACGCAGCCTCATCCACATCCAACCCCAACCCCGGGGCCTCCGGCAGATACACCCAGCCGTTCTCAACCCGCCACGCCTTCTTATTCCTCAACAGCACCTCCCCCGGCGACCATTCTTCCGTCGGCAGGTTCGGCCCCGCCCCAATCATCTCCTGCCATTCGCAGTTCGTCATCGAACAGCCCGCCTGGATATACCCCGCCAGCGAAAACCCGCCCGTGCCGTGCTGAATACAAGGCACGCCGAACGACGCCGCCAACGTCGATATCTTCTTCGCCGCCCAGATCCCGCCGCAAATGCGCGTGTCCGGCTGCACCACGTCATAAGTCTTGTTGTGCAGAAACGCCGCGAATTCATACAGCGTGCGCCCCAACTCCCCGCCCGTGATCAGAATGTCCACCTCCGCCGCCAACCGCGCCGGACCCTGCAAATCCTGCCCATCAAACGGCTCTTCCAACCAATAGGCGTTATGCTTCTCCAAGCCGCGCGCCACCTTTAACGCCGTCGGATAATCCCAAACCCAGCCAGGCCGCACCGCCGTGCGATCCAGCATGATCTTGAACGACGGCCCCACCGCCGCCCGAATCACGCCTACCGCATCCACATCATCCATCGGCCGCGGACGCCACGCCCGAATCTTCATCGCCTGGTAGCCGGTGTTCTTCAGCCGCAGCGCAAACTCCGCCTGCCGCTCATACGGCACATCGGACTGATCCTGCTTACCCGGAAACACCGTCGTGCGATACACCCGCAGCCGCTCCCGAGCCTTGCCCAGCAACTCCGCCACCGGCCGCCCCGCCAGACGCCCGATCGCATCCCACATGGCATGCTCCACGCCCGACCAGCCCTGCGTCCGCGACTCGCCCGAATTCATCTGCAGCCGCCGCATGTGCCGGTCCATCGCGAACAAATCATCGCCCACCAGCGTCGGCTTCACCCACCCATTCAACAGGTCCGGCGCAATGCCGATGAACGACGTACCCGTCACACCCGCATCGGTATGCACCCGCGTCACCGGATAGCGATACGCTTTCAACGGATCCCGAGCCCCGCCATCCGGCACCTGCACCACAAACGTCTCAATGTTCGTGATCTTCACCGATGCTGCGCCCGCCACGCCCGCCGCAACTCCGCCCAGCAGTCCCGCCAACGCCCCACGCCGCGTCAGGCCCCGATTCTCTGGATTTCGCACCTGTGCATTATATGCGCTTGCGGTCTATGCTGAAAGCGTCATGGATAACCGCTACCTCTACGAAATGCGGCCCAATATCCACCCGGACTCTCTCCCGCCCCTGCATCGCGCCGCACTCGATGGCGACATCCATACCATCGAGACCCTGCTCGAATCCGGCGCCGATCCCAACATCGAATCCGACCAAGGCCACACTGCCGTGGACTTCGCGACCATGCAGGGCAACGCAGCAGCACTGCACCTTCTCCTGAAAGCCGGTGCCAATCCCGACCGCCCAACCCGAATCCCGCCACTGTGCCGCGCCGCCGGCCGAGGCGATATCAACTGCGTGCGCCTCTTACTGCGCTACGGCGCATCGCCCAATCCCATCCTCAACGATGGCGACGAGCCCCCGATAGAACCAGCCTACGGTTTCCGCATACCTTTGTTCGCAGCAGCTCAGGGCGGCAACGCAGAATGTGTCCGCCTACTGTTGGATGCCGGCGCCCGCATCCACACAGTCGACGTCTGTGGCGAAACCGCCTTGATGAACGCGTCCTCAAGCGCCGCGGTGCGGATACTCCTCCAAGCCGGTACATCGCTCCACAGCCAGACCGAACTTGTCGGGAGCGTGATCAACCACGCGGTAGACAATGGCTTCCACGAAGCCATGCAGGCTCTCGTCGAGGCTGGTGCCGACATCGACGATCAGACCACCTCAGATCGCACACCCCTCATCCGGCATTGCGCGTCCTGCGAGAGGAACGCCGCCATGATCCAAACTCTCATCGATGCGGGGGCGAACCTCCACGCCCGCTGGTTCCGAGGCCGCACCGCCCTCCACGAAGCCGTACAAGTCATCTCCGGTGATCGCTTCCCCCATTTCGAATCCGCCATCCGCACCCTGGTCGCAGCCGGTCTCGACGTCAACGTCAGAGACGACGAGGGCTCCACCCCGCTCCACTACGCTCTCGGAGACGAAGGCGGCGCCGAGGAAGCCGTCAAAACCCTGCTCGCCCTAGGCGCCGATCCCAACATTCGAAACGACAAAGGCCAAACACCCCGCGACATAGCCGACCTATACAGATGTCGCCATCTCGCCAAGCTACTACCCCCACCCCCTAATTCGCGCTCTTGGCGAACTTGGTGATCTTGGCGAGAAATCACCCTACCACTGCAACCGCCCCGCAATCTGCAGAATCCGAGGATCCGCCGCCGCCGTCACCCGCCCAAACGTAGCCGCATTCTGCGTCCCGATCGGATTGAAGAACTGCGTGTGGTTAAACGCATTGAAGAACTCAAAACGCAACTGCAGTCGCCCCGATTCGCCCAGCGGTGCCACCGGGAAGTTCTTGTTCAACGACAGATCCCACTGGTTCACCCCAAAGCCCGGCTGCGTGTTGCGAGCCAGATTCCCGAACGTCCCAATCGCCGGCGTCGAAAAGGCCGCGCGATCCAGCCCAATCAAGCCGTTTGTCCGCGGATCCAACTTGCTCGACGCCACGCCCGTCGCGTTCGGCCGCTGCGTCCCACTCCCCACTCGCGCCAGATCGCCCGCCGTCACAATCGAGAACGGCGCCCCACTCCGGAAGTTCACAATCCCGCTGAACTGCCACCCGCCGATCACCGAATCGAGCACCCGGTTCTGAATGTCGATCGCCCGGTTCCGACCCACCGGCAAATCATCCACGAAACCCGCAATAAAGTTATGCCGGATGTCGTTATCCGCCAACCCGCGCTCCGGACGCCGGTCATACATGTTCTGCCCCGCCGCCCCGCTGTCAATGATCTTGCCATACGTATACGACCCCGTCAGCGACAACCCCCGCCAAACCCGCTGCTCCATCCGCACAAAGCCCGCATTGTAATTCGACCACTGGTAATTCGCCGTCTGGCTGAAACTCGGCAACGCGCGCGGGAATGGCGACCGCTGTGCGAACGGCTCCGGATTCGCCGGATTCGCGGGCAGCCGCGGCTGGTTCACCAGGATCGACCCCACCTGCTTATGCCCCGTATTGCCCATATACCCGCCCTCGATCATCAACCCCGGCGTCAACTGATGCTGCACGTTGAAGTTGTACGAGTACATGTAGCCGTCACGCCGGCTCAAGTCGTTATTGCTCCCCACGCTGCCCGCCAACTCCGCCGCCGTCGGGAACAACTCCGTCAACAACCGCGGCGTCTGGTTCGGCAGATTCACCACCGTCCCCTGCACAAAGAACGGCAGCGTGCTCGTCATGCTACCCAGCGTCGCTCCGCCCGTGTTCAACAGCGAAAACACGCCGATTCCCGTGCGAATCACCGTCTTCTGCGACAGCCGGTACGCCACACCCAACCGCGGCATGATGTTGTTCTTATCC
This sequence comes from Bryobacterales bacterium, assembly GCA_016789745.1. GTDB lineage: Bacteria > Acidobacteriota > Terriglobia > Bryobacterales > Bryobacteraceae > CADEFT01. The sequence goes on along the minus strand of JAEUQF010000303.1, from coordinate 6,755 downwards.
GTCACAATCGGACGCTCCGGCAGCACCTGGTTCTGCGTCGTCACCAACCCCACCCCTGGCTCATAGTAGCGGTTCTGTCCCGCCAGCAACTGCCGGTTCGTACCCAGATCAAAGTTCGCCAGACGCCCGCGCCAGTTCTGGAAAATCTCATACCGCACTCCCAGGTTCAACGTCAGCTTGTCCGTGATCTTCCAGTCATCCTGGAAGAAGCCCTGATACCTCGTCCCGATCGAGTACTTGGCCACACCGCCAAACTCCGGCGATATACTCCCCAACCCGCCCGTCGCGCTCTGCGGCATCCCCAACAAATAATCCGCGAAGCCTTCATCCGTATAGAAATTGTTCTGGAAATTGAAGATCCCGTTCTGATTCGACCCCTGGTCATAACCCACCATCAGCCGGTTCCAATCCCCACCAAACTTCATCGAATGCTTGTTGCGTATATACGTCCAGGTCTGCGCCGCCCGGTAGTAAATGTTGTTCTGCACAATGCGCAGTCCATAGCCCGCAAAGCCCGACGACGCCCGCCCCGCGCCCGGATTCCAATCCGGAAAGTTCACCGCTGGCTCCGTGTAGTCGCCTGGAATCGCCGCCAGATTCTTCAAGCCCAACTCCGCCGCGTAGTTCTTGCTGTAGCGGTCCCCATCGCTCACGCGAGCCAGATAAGCCTTCGTAAAACCCAGCCGCGTCTCGCTGATCAGGTTCGACCCGAACGTGTGTGTATAGCCCAGCGCCGCCTGCTGCGACCGGTCCGGCCGAATCACGCCCTTCCCCACCCGGTACGACGCGTCCGTCAGCGCGTTATCCGCAAAGCTCCAACGCCCGAACAGGCTGCCCCGATCCGACACCCGGTGATCCACGCGAATTGTAAACTGATCGCGCCGCTCCTGGTCCGGCGGCGTCGTGATGTAGTTCAGGTTGTTCGCCAGCGGCACGTTCGGATCCGGGAAGAACGGCAGCAGCGCCGAAGAGATGGCATTGAACCGCGATCGCGGAATCACATTGTTCGGAAACGGCGTGCGTCCATTCGCCGGATCCCGCACCACAATCGTCGGCTTGTTCGGCACCGCGCTGAAATCACCGTTCTTCATCGCCGGCGTCGGCACCAGCCCCAGCAGAATGTTCCCCGTCCGCCTCCGCCGCCCTTCATAGTTGCCAAAGAAGAACGTCCGGTCCTTGATGATCTTGCCGCCGAAGTTCCCGCCAAACTGGTTATACGTGAACCGCGGCGTACCGCGAGCCGGCCGGAAGAAGGGACCCGCCTGAAACGCCCGGTTGCGCACATAGTCGTAAACCACGCCGTGATACGTGTTCGTGCCGCGTTTCGACACCATGTCGATGCCCGCCGCCCCATACCCGTAGCTGGCATCCATGAAGTTCGTCTGCACCTTGAACTCATCCAACGCATCCAAGGACAACGCAATCGCCGGGTTGTTGATGTTCGCTACCGAGAAATCCACGCCGTCCAGCATGGCGTTGGTCGACGTATTGCGCACCCCGCCAATCTCAATCGACCGCTCATCCATCACCGACGACGTCCCGCGCACCTTCACCGCCCCCGGCGTCAACGCCACCAGGTCATAAAAATTGCGCGCATTCAGCGGCAGCTCAATCATCGTGCGGTTGTCGATCACCGTTCCCATCACGGCCGTATTCGTCTGCAACTGCGGCACGCTCGATTGCACCGACACAGTCTCCGACACCACGCCCAACTGCATCACCAGGTCCACCGTCACCTGCGAGTTCACTCGCAGTTCCACATCATTCGCCGTCGTCGTCTTGAATTGCCCGCCGCTCGCGCTGATCGTATAACGCCCGCTCAGCAAGGCATTGAATTGATAATTCCCAGTCGCGTCGGTAGTGAAATCGCGGGTTTCGTTCGTGGCCAGGTTCCGCGCCGATACCTTGATGGAAGGCACCACCGCGCCGGAAGAATCAGTGACAGTCCCGAGAATCGTGCCGCGTCCGTATTGGCCGTACGCAGGCAGAAACGATAGCAGCAAAGCGAGAACCAGAGTGTTCGACATGGAGGCTCCGTGGGGTGGAGTATATATCACCCGCACGCCGCTGGCGGAGCCATTTCGCGGCTCGTTCAATAAGCTGGACAAGCCGTTTGTGATCGATTATCCGAAAAAAGATCAGAATAACCATCCGGAGACGCAATGCTTATCGATCACTACGCCCGTTACTGGGCCGCGACTATTCTCAGAGCGTATCCCAGGCCTTGCGGGCCGCCCATAACCAGGCAGACGCTACCTTCATCCCCAGGAAGGGTGCTGCAAAAGCCCCGTACGGACTTAGCCGCCGATAAACACCGAGAAGCGCCGATTCAAAGCAAGGAGCTTATCAACGTTCATCTGCGTTCATCGGCGGCCCAGAGATGTTCTTCCGCAGCCAGCGAGGTTGTTGTGCCGTCTTCTTGCCGAGCTTGGAGAGCTTGCGTACCCGCCGAAGCCTCGGCGAAGGAGGGGCGAGAGATTCCTGGGCAGCGCGTCTTCAACGAGTTCCGAACTCCGATTGCTCGGCGGCGCCAGGCTACTTCCCGTTCGCCTGCCCCCGCAAAACCGTAGCCCGGTACACCCGTTCAATCGCCAATGCAAACGCCGCCGTCCGGTAGTCCGCCGTATGATACTGCCGCCGCCGTTCCACTAAATCCGCGAACGCCTTCTGCATTCGCTGCTTCAGCTTCGCATTCACTTCCTCTTCCTCCCACGCGTAATTCTGCAGATTCTGCACCCACTCAAAGTACGACACCGTCACCCCACCGGCATTCGCATAGATGTCCGGCAGCACCGTCACGCCGCGGTTCTGGAAGATCGCATCCGCTTCCGGGTCCGACGGATGATTCGCCCCCTCCAGCACATACCGCGCCCGCACATCAGCGGCATTCTCCTTCGTCAACACCCCGCCCAGCGCCGCCGGAATCAGCACATCGCAATCCACCGTCAGCAGCGAACTCGCCGGAATCGCGTCGGCCCCCGGGAACCCCGCCACGCCCTTCTTCTCCCGCACATACGTCAGCAACGCCGGCACATCGATCCCATCGCGGTTATGAATTGCCCCGCTCACATCGCTGATCGCCACAATCCGCGCCTTCTTCTCATGGAACAGCCGCGCCGCCCACGACCCCACATTCCCGAACCCCTGGATCGCATACCGCATCTGGTTCAACGCCACACCCTCATGCGCGAACAGGCATTCGGCTCCATACAGCAGACCGCGCCCCGTCGCCGCATCGCGCCCCAGGCTTCCACCCAACTCCACCGGCTTGCCCGTCACCACACCGGGCTGCCAGCCGTGAAACTTCGCATATTCATCCACCATCCAAGCCATCGTCTCGGCGTTCGTACCCATATCCGGAGCCGGAATGTCCACATGGTCCCCGATAATGTCGTGGATCTTCTGCACAAACGCCCGCGTAATGGCCTGCTTCTCCGCGTTCGTGATGCTCCGCGGATCCACCTGCACGCCGCCCTTCGCCCCGCCATACGGCACGTTCACCACCGCAGTCTTCCACGTCATCAGCGACGCCAGCGCGTTCACCTCCGCCTGGTCCACCTCATGGTGATAGCGAATGCCGCCCTTGAACGGCCCGCGCGAATTGTCATGCTGCACCCGGTATCCCAGATACGTGCCGATCGTTCCATCCGCACGCTCCACGTTGATCTCCACCTTCACCTCGCGGAAAGGCGTCACCAACTGCCGGATCGCAAGTTCAGAAAGCCCAAGCAAAGACGCGGCCCGGGCGAAATGTTGATTGGTTGCTTCGATGGGGTTCATCGGTTCTCTTATTCGAACAGATGCCGCACCCTCAGTGGGCGTTCCTTAGCAAAAAGCAGAGAAGAACGTCTAGTAAACCGTACTCAGATTCGCCTGCCGGATCTCCAGACACCCCTTGCCCGTCGGCAGCACCTTGCCCGGATTCATGCGGCAGGTCGGATCAAACAGCATCTTGAAGGCCCGGATCATGTCCAGCGTGTCTTCGCTGAACTGATGCTTCATCAGTTCCATCTTCTCCATCCCCACGCCATGCTCGCCCGTAATCGACCCGCCCTGCTCGATACAGTACTCCAATATCTCCTCGCCCGCCCGTGCCGCCCGCTTCAACTCCTCCGGCTTATGGTGGTCGAAAAGAATGATCGGGTGCATGTTGCCATCCCCCGCATGGAAGATGTTGCTGATGATCAACCCGTATTTATTGGCAATCACCTGGATCTGCCGCAGCGTCGGCGCAATCTTCGTCCGCGGCACCACGCCATCCTGCACATAATACGCCGGACTCACGCGTCCCACCGCACCAAACGCGTTCTTCCGCCCCTTCCACAGCAGGTCCCGCTCCTCGGCGCTCTTCGCCACCCGGAACTCCCGCGCGCGATTCGAAAGACAGGCGTCCTTGATCTCGCCCAACTGCTCTTCCACCCCTTCGGTCAACCCTTCCAACTCGATCAACAGTACCGCCGCCGCGTCCAGCGGATAGCCGGCATGCGTGGCCTCTTCCACCATTCGCAGCATCACGCCATCCAGCATCTCGACGGCCACCGGCGTAATCCCGCGCGCCGTAATCGTCGCCACCGTATCGGCGCAATCATCCACGCTGTTGTAGATCGCCAGGCACGTCTTTACCAGTTCGGGCGCCCGCATCAGCCGCACGATCACCTTCGTGATCAGCGCCATCGTCCCTTCCGACCCCGTCAACAGCCCCGTCAGATCGTACCCCGGTGCGTCCTGCTCCATCCCGCCGGTCGTGATCAGCGTGCCGTCTGGCAGCACCGCCTCCACTCCCAGCACATGGTTCGTGGTCACGCCATAGGCCAGCGTATGCGGACCCCCGGCATTCTCGCTCACATTGCCGCCAATCGTGCAGGATCGCTGGCTCGATGGGTCCGGCGCATAAAAATAGTTCTGCCCCTGCACCGCCAGCGTGATATCCAGATTCACCACGCCCGGCTGCAGCACCGCCCGCTCATTATCGAGATCGATCTCCAGGATGCGGTTCATCCGGCTGAAGCCGATCATCACCCCACCCGCGCGCGGAATCGCCCCGCCCGACAAGCCCGTCCCTGCTCCCCGGCCCACCACCGGTATCTTGTGCTCATGCGTGATCCGCACAATGCGAACCACATCTTCCGTCGTGCGCGGAAACAGCACCAACTCCGGCTTGGCTTTATCAACCCCACCGTCGTACTCGTACAACGTCAGGTCTTCTGACCGGTCCAGGAATCCTCGCGGACCCACGACTTCCAGCAGGGCGGACTTGGCTGCGGCGGCAATCATTACAGGTGGCGCTCAATCTCGGCGATCAGTTTCGGATCAATCCAGTTCCGGTCGGCAATGTACTTCTCAACTACCTTCCCGTTCCCATCGATCACGTACGTCTCAGGATACTTGAATGTGCCGTAGCTCGACGAGATGTTCGCTTCCGAATCCCGCGCCGTCACAAACGCCGGCCGCACCCGGTCCAGAAACTGTTTGTACGTCTTCTCGTTCTTATCTACAGAGATGGCCAGTACCACCACCCCCTTCGACTTCATCCGGTCCGCGAATTCGTTCAACGACGGAATCTCCTGCAGACACGGCGGGCACCACGTGGCCCAGAAATTCAGAACCAGCAGTTTGCCCCCAAAATCCTTGGGGTTGAAAGTTCGGCCGTTGTCGGCCGTAATCGAGAAGCTGGGGGCAGAATCCCCCACTCCGGTGATCTTCTGTTCCAGGCTATCCGCCGTGATGTAAATCAGGCCTACGGTGCCCAAAAGAAGAATCGCTTTAAGAAGACGGTCCATGAGTGCCATCGGGTATCTCTAGCTACAATTTTAAGGGATCCTGCGGTCGGCAGGATGCATCACAATAGGTGCGCGGATGAAGATTACACGAAAGGCCGAGTTTTCCGCTTCTCACTACTGCGCCAATCCGGCGTGGAGCGACGAGGAAAACCGTGCTGTCTACGGCGAGGCGGCCAACCGCCACGGCCACGGACACAACTACATTCTCGAAGTTACCGTCGAAGGCGAGCCCGATCCGGTCACCGGCATGGTGATGGATCTCAAGCTCCTCAAGGACGTCATCAACGAACAGGTGGTCGATCCCATGGATCACCGCTTCCTCAATCACGAGGTGCCGCCGTTTGACCGCGTCGTGCCCACGGCCGAGAACCTGGTTCGCGAATGCTGGCGACGCCTCGAAGCGCCTCTGTGCCAACCGCACGCACGACTGGAATCCGTGCGCCTGTTCGAAACGGACGATCTCTTCGTCGAATTCAAAGGGTAGAGCGAGGCACGAAGACTATGTTCCGGCTTGGACGGCGCTATCGCTTTTCCGCCTCGCACCGGCTGCACGCGCCCAGCCTCTCCGCCGAGGAAAACACGGCCATCTACGGCAAGTGCAATAATCCCTATGGCCACGGGCATGATTACGTGCTCGAAGTCGCCCTCCAGGGTGAGCCCGAAACCGCCAGCGGCCTCCTGGTCAACGTCGGCGACCTCGACGCCCTCGTCCGTAGTGAGGTGCTCGCCCACTATGACCAGAAGCACATGAATGCGCAGATTGACCGGTTCGCCACGATTCCGCCCACTACCGAGAACGTGGCCGAAGACATTTACCAGCGTCTCGAACAGGCCTGGCCCCCCAACTGGCCGGCCCTCGATTCCGTGAAAATCCTCGAGACCAGGCGCAATACCGTCGAGTACAAAGGGACAAGATGAAGGCGAATAAAGTCGTGAAACTGATGGAGCCCAAGAAGGCAGCGAATTCCATTGCCC
>JAEUQF010000302.1 GCA_016789745.1 Bryobacterales bacterium | reverse complement strand
GACGAATCGCAGATGTGGGAAGGCTATCCGCAGCCGGAAAGCGCTCCGTATTCGGTGGCCAAGAAGACGGCTCTGGTGGCGGCATCGTCGTATCGCCGCGAGCGCGGGCTGTCGAGCGTGGTCATCATTCCAGGCAATATGTACGGCGAATACGATAACTTCCGCGTGGCCGAATCGCACGTAGTGCCGGCACTGGTACGCAAGTATTATGAGGCGAAGCTGGCGGGCACTCCTTACATCGACGCCTGGGGCACGGGGCGGCCGACACGCGACTTTGTCTATGCGGGCGACGTGGCGCAGCTGCTGCCATTCTTTCTTGATGAGTATGATTCCGATGAGCCGGTTAACCTCAGTTCCGGCACTACAACCGCCATTCGCGAACTGGTGGAGACCATCAAGGAATTGACGGGGTTTCCGGGCGAGATCCGCTGGGATGCCACCAAGCCCGACGGGCAGATGGAGAAGATCTTCGACGTCACGCGCATGCATGGCCTGGGTCTGCGCTGCGATACACCGCTGCGCACCGGTCTGGAGCGCACCATCCAATGGCTGAACGCCAACTACGCCGGGCAGACCGACGGGTTGCGGTTGTAGGGAGCCTTACTGGAGCTCGTCCGCGGTTCGGACACAGAAGGAGGCGCCGGAGAACGAATCGAGCCGGCGCAGGCTGACCGTGACGTTGGATTGGATGCGCGACGCCGTACAGGCCGGCGTGCCTTCGGGAATCTCCACGGGCACTGTCACGGCGATCTCGTAGATGCCGAACTGTCCGGCACGCAGGAGGGTGGCGACGGGCTCATGGCCGTCTTCCCACCAGCGCGAAGCGCGATTGGGGCCGAATTCGAAGGCCGTCAGCACCTCTTCCACCGGCCGGTCAGCATCGGCGGCCGAGCCGGTGGCCGGGCGGTCTTCCATAACGCCGAAGCCGACCGCCTGCAGCAACACGGTTTCGCCGGGTTGGGCCGGATGCCCGGCAGTGACTTGGCTGCCGTCGGAATGGAAGACGCGCGAGCGGCAGACGCCGTCGGGATTAGATGGGGCGGGCACCTGTTGCAGCACCGGGCTTTCTTCACAGGTGCCGAGCACGTGGATGGCATCACGCACCGGACGCAGCGGATGGATCTCGGTGGTTCCGCCGGGGGCAGTCACGCGCAGGGTGGCGAAATTGTCGGGGCGTCCCTGTCCGGCGATGTTGGGGCGCAGTTCCCAGGGAATCTGCAATGTCAGTACGGCCACTGGGACGCAGGGCAGCATCCCGTAGCAGGCTTCCGTGCGGGACAGACCAAGAAGCGGCACTTCGATGGGGGATCCCGCAGTGGTCTGTTCGAGCGTCACCGAGTAACCAGAAAGTTCGCGCGGCAATGGCGCGGCGGCAACTACCACGGGCGTGGCTGGCGCGGCGGCTCCGCGTAGGAAGAGGCTGATCACTTGGCCGGGCGCAACGGCGCGCGGCTTCGGCAAGGCATAGCCAAAACCGACGACGGCCTCCGAACCGGCAACCTGCGCACTGAGGTGCGCCGTTGTAATCACCAAGAAAGTCACCACGAACGGAATGCGCACTTGCATTGGCAATTACAACCTCTCCTATTATTCGGTAGCACGCAGTTTCCGAACGAGCAACCAATACATTCCCTTCCAGTACAATCTGGACAACTTGCGGCAAGTTATTTTCCTCGACCGTGATAGAGCCGGGGGGCGTTTTGCGCCTGAGAGAAAGTAGGGAATCTGCCGCATTGGGTAATTTGGCCGGGCAATCAATTCCCTCGCAGTACAAAGATAGCGGTGCTAATTTAGAACCTGAGCCAAACTGCCGATAAGCTTGGCGAGCATGGTCACAAGAAGCCTTCCAAACGCGCCTGTAAGTTTGCCCTCATCGTCGCTATCCGATTGGTAAAACATAAGTATTGACAATTGATTTTGAAATGGGATATAACAAGGCGTTACGATTGGGGAGTCCTGTGTACCCTGATCTTGTGTGTAGAGTCGAGTTCCAGAAGTTTTTGGA
>JAEUQF010000290.1 GCA_016789745.1 Bryobacterales bacterium | reverse complement strand
ACAGAGCAATGGCCGCAAAATACCGCATGAATGTCATTGTAGTACGATGGGGGCAGGAGCCTGTACGTAACGACGATTGGCCACAAAGAAAGTTACCTCTAAGAAAGCCACCAAACGCGTCGCCCTAAAAAAGCGAGTGGTGAAAAAGACCGCGTCGAAGATGGCGGCCGTAAAAGCGGCTCGACCAACCCGCAGGCGTACCGTTCCCGCCCCGGAAATCGATACGCCGTGGGTGCTGGCCGTTCGCGCGGCCGAATCCAAGAAAGCCACCAACATCAAAGTTCTCGATCTGCGCCCGGTGACGTCATTTGCCGACACCTTTGTGATTTGCACGGGCTCAAACTCGCGCCAGATCCAAGCCGTAGCCGACGAGATCGAAAAGCAGTTGAAGGAGATCGGCGAGCGCCCGCAAAGCGTGGAAGGCTATCAGAACTCGGAATGGGTGCTGCTGGACTACGGCGACTTTGTCGTCCACGTCTTCAGCGAAAAGGCCCGCGGGTTCTATGATCTGGAACGTCTGTGGCGCGATGCGCCGGAGGTGCGGATCCCGGAAGCCAGCTAATCAGGCGCCCTCCGGATCCATGCCCATCTGCGACAGCCGGTAGCGTAGCGCATTGCGGGTCAGCCCCAGCAGCCGCGCCGCCTGGCTCTTATTCCCATTGGCGCGCTTCAGCGCCTCACGAATAATCGACTTCTCATAGTCATCGAGCGACATGCCGGGCGGCAGGAAGCCTTCGGCGGCCTGCGTGCGCGATCGGGCAATGTCGTCAAGACGGATATCGGCGGCGTCCAGCACAGTCTTGCCGCACAGCACCAGGCTGCGCTCGATGACGTTCTCCAACTGCCGCACATTCCCCGGCCAGTCATATTGCATCAGGCATTGGATGCCGGCTTCGCCGATCGATTCCACCGGGGTGCCCAGCTCGGGCGCCAGCTTCTCGACGAAATGGCGCGCCAGGTAGGGAATGTCTTCCTTGCGCTCGCGCAGCGCGGGGATGTTCATCGGCACCACGTTCAGCCGGTAGTAGAGATCCTCGCGGAAGGTGCCCTGCTCCAGCGCGGCACGCAGATCGGCGTTGGTAGCGGCAATCACCCGGACATCCGTGCGTAGCGTTTTGTTGCTGCCCAGCCGTTCGAACTCGCGCTCCTGCAGGATGCGCAGCAGCTTCACCTGAATGGATGCCGGCACATCCCCGATTTCATCCAGGAACACCGTGCCGGTGTCCGCCTGCTCGAACTTGCCCGGCTTGCTGACCGTGGCGCCGGTGAACGCGCCCTTGTCGTAGCCGAACAACTCGCTTTCCATCAGGTTTTCCGGGATCGCCGTACAGTTGATCTTGACGAACGGCTTGTCGCGGCGCGGCGAATGATAGTGGATGGCGCGGGCAATGAGGTCTTTGCCCACACCGCTTTCCCCCGCCAGCAGTACCGTGGCCCGCGTCGGCGCCACGCGCATGATGGTGGCGAAGATATCCTGCATGGCGCGAGAACGGCCAATGATGTTGTCGAACTGATAACGCTGGCCGAGCTCCTCCCGTAGGGCGCGGTTCTCGTCGCGCAGGGCCAGGACCTCCAGCGCCTTCTCCACCACCTTCATCAGATGGTCCAGCGAGAAGGGCTTCGGAATAAAGTCGTAGGCGCCGGCCTTCATCGCTTCCACCGCCGATTCGACGGAGCCAAACGCGGTGATCAGGATCACGGGCAGGTTCGGGTTCTGGCTTTGCACACGGTCCAGCAGATCGCGCCCACTCATGCCGGGCAGCTTCATATCGGTGAGGACCAGATCGGCGCGGTCCAGCAAGGGTATCGCCTGCTCCACGCTGGCGGCCTGCGCCACATCGAAGCCCGCCGAAAGCAACTGCAGTTCCATCACGCGGCGCAGCTTGTCTTCGTCTTCCACTACGAGGATGCATTTCTTCATGCCGTGGTTGTCTCAGCTTCGGTAGGAAGTAGGACGCGGAACACGCTGCCCGTGGATTCGCTTTCGACAAGAATTCTTCCCCGATGCTCATCGACGATCTTCGCGCAGATGGCCAGGCCCAGGCCGACGCCTTCCTGCCGGGTGGTGAAGAAGGGATTGAAAATGTTCTCGCGATGCGCCGGGGCGATGCCTTTGCCGCGGTCGATGATGGCGAACTCCGCATAGCCATCGACGGCGCGGGTCTTCAAGGTGATGGGCGAGTCCGGCGGGCTGGCCTGCGCGGCGTTGAGCAGAAGATTGTAGGCAACGCGCTCCACCAGTTCCGGATCGAAGGGAAAGGGCGGGATGTCCGGCGAATAGTTGCGATACATGATGATGGGGAAGGGCGGGTTGTGATGCTCTAGTTGCGCCACGGCGCGGTCGAGCGTTTCGCCAAGGTCGGCCATGCGCGGATGGGCTTTCAAGGGACGGGCGAAATCGAGAAAGCGCGTGATGATGGAATTCGCGCGGTCCACTTCACTCGTGATGAAGCCGGCCAGCTCCCGCGCGATGGCCGAATCCTCGGGCACCTGCCGCGCCAGCATCTCCGCCGACGCCTTCACCGTTCCAAGAGGATTCCGAAGCTCATGGGCGAGGCCCGCGCTCATCTGTCCCAGAGCGGCTAAACGCTCACTGCGCCGCATGGCCGCCTCCGCTTCCCGCAGGTGCCGGTTGGCCTCGCTCAACTGATCCGCGGCCAGCTGCGCCCGCCGTGCCTCCACCCGTGTCGATTGTGCCAGTTGGTTGGTGAGCAGCCCCACCACCGGTAGAAAGATGACCCGCAGCGCCAGAACGCTGAGGCCTTCCCGCGTGAGTTCATAGCGCTCCGGATCCAGAAACATCGGGTGGAGAAAGCTGAGATAACTCGCGCAGGCCATGCCCGTGACGAGCATCGTCATGGGCAGGCCGAGAGCAGTGGCGGCGCTGACCACCGGCAATAACAGAATGAGGTAGTGGCTGCTGACGATGCCTCCAGTGAAGCCGATGAGCAGGAAACAGAGCAGCAGTTTGATGCTGAGCCCCGCCCATACCCCGCGCCGGCCAGAGAAATACTTGAGCCGCGGTTCGGCCAACTGGAACGCCGCCAGCGCCGACAACAACTCCACTTCATAGACGGAGCGCTGCGGGCTGGCGAAGGCCAGACCGGCAAACAGCAGCAGCCAGACAAGGTCTTCGGCGCGCAGCCAGCGCCGGAGCCGCGGCGCCGAAGTCCGCCACCTTTCCCGCATCCGGACCTGCGCTGGTGTGCCCGGTGCACTCGTCTGCGACATCGTTTACTTGATTGTGCCAAAATATGAGTTCAACCCCTTAACCCCGCATGAGCGTTTTGAATCCGACCGATCCCAGGGAAGACCAGGCTTCCGAACCGTCCACGTTTGGTGACATCCTCAGCCAGTTCGAACAGGAACACAAGGCTGATGCCCCCACAGGCGAGGCCGTGCCCGGAACCGTGGTCAGTGTGACACCGGAAGCCGTCGTGGTCGATATCGGCCGGAAGATGGATGGCGTACTCGATCCCGCCCCCTTCCTTTTGTCTGACGGCAACTTCTCCGTCAAGCCCGGCGACGTGCTGCAAGTAACCGTCTCCGGCCGCAACGAAGAGGGCTACTACCAGTTGTCGATGCTGAAGGTGAAGCGCCCAACCGACTGGACCGGTTTCGAGCAGGCGTTCGCCGACAAGGCCATCATCGCCGGCAAAGTGACCGAGGTGGTGAAGGGCGGTTTGCGTGTGGACATCGGCGTCCGCGCGTTTATGCCCGCTTCCCGCAGCGGTGCCAAGGACCCGGCCGAGATGGACAAGCTGGTAGGCCAGGAGATCCGCTGCCGCATCACCAAGCTGGACACGGCCGCTGAAGACGTAGTGGTGGACCGGCGCAGCATCCTCGAAGAAGAATCGGCGGCCGCCAAGGCGAAGGCGTTCGAGAGCCTGTCCGAAGGCGCGGTGGTGCACGGCACCGTCCGTACCGTTACCGATTACGGCGCTTTCGTGGATCTGGGCGGCGTGGACGGATTGCTCCACATTGCCGACATGAGCTGGAACCGCGTCGGTAAGGCGTCCGACGTTGTTTCGGTCGGCGATTCGGTGGAAGTCAAGATCCTCAAGATCGACCCCGCCTCGCGCAAGATCTCGCTCGGCATGAAGCAGTTGCAGCCTGACCCGTGGACGCTGGCCACCTCCAACCTGAAGGTCGGCGACAAGGTGACGGGCAAGGTGGTGCGTCTGGCGGACTTTGGCGCGTTTGTCGAAGTGGCCCCTGGCGTGGATGGCCTGATTCACCTGTCGAGCCTGGCTTGGGGCAAGCGCGTCCGCAAGCCTTCCGACGTGGTGAAGGTGGGCGAGGTGGTGCAGGCTGCCGTGCTCGACATCAAGCCGGCCGAGAAGCGGATTTCGTTGAGCTTGAAGGAAGCTTTGGGCGACCCGTGGGACGAGGTGCCGAAGCGCCTGCAGGTGGGCATGATTCTGCCCGAGGTGACCGTGACGAATCTGGCCAAGTTCGGCGCCTTCGTCGACTTGGGCGACGGTGTGGAAGGCATGATCCATATCGCCGATATCACGGCCGAGCGCCGTCTGGATCACCCCAAGGACGTGATTGCCGTGGGCCAGAAGGTCCGCGTGAAGGTGCTGGAAGTCGACCGCGACAAGCGCCGTATCCGCCTGGGTATGAAGCAGTTGGAGCCCACCGCCATGGATAAGTTCATCGCCGACCACAAAGAAGGCGAAGTGCTGAGTGGCCTGGTGGTTTCTGTCGAAGGCTACAATGCGCGGGTGGAGATCAGCGAGGGCATCACCGCCCATTGCAGGTTGCCCAAGCCTGTCGAAGCCCCGAAGGAATCCCGTTTGGATCGCCCGAAAGTGGATCTGGCGGCCATGACCGCCATGCTGTCCACCCGTTGGAAGGCCGGACCGCCGGAGAGCGGCGTCGAGGCGCCCGCCAAGTTGCGCCGCGGCGAAGTGAAGCAGTTCAAAATCATCAAGATGGACGCCGAGCGTCAATCTGTTGAAGTGGAGTTGGTGTAAGCGCGTTACCTTTTTGCGCGTTCTCCGTCTGATCGAATGTTGACGGGAAAGAGCGAGGCATCTACGGTTTTCGTCCAGGCACAGGCTTCCCCTACTGACGAAGCGGATTTGATCCGCGCCGCGCAGAGGGGCGATGCGGCTGCCTTTGAGACACTTGTCCAAAGTTACGATCAGGCGGTGCTGCGGCTGGCGTGCAACCTGCTGCGGAATGAGCAGGATGCGTTCGATATCTACCAGGAAACATTCCTCCGGGTCTATCGCAACCTGAACCAGTTCCGCTTCGACTGCAGCTTCAAAACCTGGCTGTACCGCATTGTGACCAATCTCTGCCTGGACCAGCTTCGGAAGAAGAAGGTTCGGAAGGAGGAGCCTACCACGGTGGCTACCGCCTCCGGTGAGGTCGACCGCATGGCGGTCGTGCCCGAAGCCAACCCGCTTGGCGACCCGCAACGCAACCTGATGAGTGCACAGTTGCAGGACCGGATCGAACGGGTGCTGGCGGAATTGACGCCCCGCGAGCGGATGGTCTTCGAGATGCGGCACTACCAGGGCATGCGGCTGCGTGCCATCGGCGAGGTGCTGGGGACCACCGAAGAGGCCGCGAAAAACTGCCTGTTCCGGGCAACCCAGAAAATGCGCTCTGCCCTGGGGGATTTTGTATGACTTGCGATCTGGCGCGTCAGTCCTTCTCTCTGTATTTGTACGGCGAACTTGATTTTCAGCAGGAACAAGAGCTGGAGCAGCACCTGGATGGGTGTGCGGTTTGCCGGGTGAGCCTGGAGGACGAACGCAACCTGCACGGCGCTCTCGATGCGGTGGCGTGTCAGCCTTCGGCCGAGTTGCTGCAGGCCAGCCGCCGCGAGCTTCGTCTGACAGTGGGCCAGTTGGCCTCACGGCGGCGAGGCCGTTGGGACTGGCTCCATGCCTGGTTCAACCAAGTGAGTTTCTGGCGTCCGCTGGGCGCGGTGGCGCTCGTAGCGGTGGGCTTTTTTGGGGCTCGTGTTTGGGATGCCGTATCGGGCACGCCGCCGGCCGTGTTGCGGGTGCGTAATCTGCAGTCCAGCCCGCAGGGGCATGTGCAACTGGTACTCGAAGAGGTGCGGCAGAAGACCGTGCATGGCGATCTCGACAATGATCAGATACGTGCCATGCTGCTTGCGGCCGCTTCCGATCCCAGTGATCCGGCTTTGCGGGCCCGCACTCTCGACTTTCTGAAGGCGCAGAGCGAGCACTCCGATGTGCGCCAGACGTTGTTGCAGGCGCTCCGGCGTGACCCGAATCCCGGTGTGCGGCTGAAGGCGTTGGAGGCGTTGACCCCCTTTGCGGCCGATCCGGAGACCCGCCGCGCGCTGACAGAAGTGCTGCTGTCGGATGAGAACCCCGGCGTGCGGACCATGAGCGTGGATCTGCTCACCGGAGAGATGGACACCGAGACCATCGGGGTCTTGCAGGAGTTGATTGTTCGCGAGAGCAACCCGTACATCCGCCAGAAGAGTCTGAAAGCCCTCAGAGAGGTGAACGCCTCTATCGAGACGTTCTAGCCGGTTTCCATGCTGTTGTTTTTGCTGACTGCCGTTGCCCTCCTGCCCGGGCAACCGCCGTACCGTGTCCTCAAACAGGGCGGGCATCTGGTACGCGAAGATAGCGGCGCGTTTGCCCTCCCGGCAGGCATGCCGTTGCGTCTCACGGTTCCGGGTGAAGTGACGGTTCGGGGCGGCGCCGGGCCTCGGGTCTCCTATCGGATTCTGACTCGTTTCCGGCCGGACGCCGCTCCGCCTCGCGCACCGTTCGGATTCCTGACCACGCAGAATGCGGGTGTCCTGCATGCTTGGCTGCCCGGCCGCGCCCGGGATGCCGCGGTCGAACTCACGGTTCCGGCTTCGACTCCGAGCCTTGTCGTTCGAGTCGGCGACGGGGCGGTGACCGTTACTGGATTGTCCGGCAACGTGCAGGTGCAGGCGGGAGCCGGCGCCATCCGGCTGGACCAGATTGGTGGAAGGATTCAGGCCGAAACCGGTGGCGGCCCCATCCAGGTGGGGGTTGTCGACGGGCCTGTCGACTGCCGCACTGGCGGTGGAGGTATCACGCTGCGACGCGCGAGGTCGTCCTGTGCGCTGCGCACCGAAGGCGGTGAGGTGGCGGTGCAGGAGGCCGGCGGTCCCTTGCGGGTCGAGACCCAGGGCGGCAATATCCAGATCTGGCGCGCGCTGTCCACCGTGGAGGCCCTGGCTGCGGGAGGCCTCGTGGAAGTGAATCAGGCGGCTGGCCGCGTGGTCGCCCGAGTGGGCGATGGCGGGATTCATATTGGCAATGCTGTCGGCGCTGATTGCCGCTTGCAGGCGGGAACCATTCGTTTGGATACCGTCCGCGGCGCCTTGCATGCCGTAACCGGCAGAGGCGAAATCCTGGCGCAATGGGAAGGGCCCCTCGAGGATTCGCGGCTGCTGAACGGCGAAGGTGACATTACGGTAGTTATGCCGTCTAATCTGCGAGCGACGGTGCAAGCGAAATCGCAGGCAGCGGGCACGGTTGGCGGTATCGTAACGGATTTCCACCAACTGCTGGCGCCGAACTGGTTCTGGCTGTTTCGCCCGCCGGACTCGCTGGCGGCTCGGTTGAACGGCGGTGGCCCGCGCCTGGTCGTATCCACCACCGGCGGCGTAATTTATCTGAAGAAGCAGAAGACGGAGTAGTGCGATGCGATTGCAGAAGACCTGGTTCCCGGCACTGGTATTGGCGAGTCTCACGGTGGTCCCTCTGGCGGCCCAGAAGGTGGAGGAAGGGTCGCGTCGCGGACCGGTGTTTATGGCCGGAGGCAGCCGCAGCTTCCTCGGTGTGGGCGTGGTGGAGGTGACCGCCGAACGTGCCCGGGCCCTGAAGTTAAGCGATGAGCATGGCGTGGAGATCACGCGCATCGACGAGGACAGCCCAGCGGCACGTGCCGGACTCAAGCCGCAGGATATCGTTCTCGAGTACCAGGGCCAGCGCGTGGAGGGTGTCGAGCAGTTTGTGCGCCTTGTCCGCGAAACCCCTGCTGGACGAGAGGTGAAACTCCTTGTATTCCGGTCCGGCCAGTCCGTATCTGTGGTCGCCGCCTTGGAGAGCCGGCGGGTGCGGATGATCGAAGTGGGCGATGTCCAGGTGGCGATTCCGAGCATCTCCGTCGTCCCCCCGGAGATCCAGATCGGGGATCTGCGGCGCGGTAGCGCCCGTTGGAGCACGACGGCTCTCGGGATCGAGGCCGAACGCCTGGAATCGCAGTTGGCCGAGTATTTCGGTGTCCGCGAAGGCGTACTGGTCCGCTCCGTAATCTCTGCCTCGCCCGCCGAAAAGGCGGGCATCAGGGCCGGTGATGTCATCACAAAAGTGGGTGAGAGCAAGGTCGCTTCTCCACCCGAACTGGTTCGGCAGTTGCGCGCGGCAGAGGGCCGCTCTGCCAGCCTGTCGCTGGTTCGCGAACGAAAGCCGCTCGCCATTAGCGTACAACTGGAGGCTGAAACGGAATCGGGCCGCCCCAAGGCTCGCGCCGTACGGGTTCTCGAACAATAGCCGGCGGGTCCGGCTGGGGTGGTGCCTCCGCGCTGAGCAGAATCTGTTGTACCTTGTGCAGGAGCTGAACCTCCTGTTGGGGTACCGACAGCACCCGCGCGATCTGCTCCGGATGCTCTCCTCGTTTCAGAAGCCGTATCGCCTGGGTGCGCCGGTTCAGGTTAAATCCGGAAGCCGGCGCCTGCGGCGGAACCAGTTGCTGGGCATGCTGTTCGCACTCGGTCATCCGTTGCCTCATGTCATCGATGCACCCCCGCAACTTGCCCAACTCAGCTTCCAATTGCTGCTGCCGGCGGTTCGCCCGCCGCTGCGTCGCTTGCAACAGTCTTCGTGTGTGAAGCGCAGCGCCCAAAGCAAGGCCAGCCAGGGCCAGAACCAGCAACAGAACTGCCTGCCACAATGTGTCCATAGCGCTAGTACAGGGTTCGCAGCCGCTCCTCGCGGCTGATAATCTGCTTAATCCGCACCCCGTAATTCCCCTCCACGACGACCACCTCCCCGCGTGCGATGACGCAGTTGTTGACGATCAGATCCACCGGCTCCGAGATCGATCGATTCAGTTCCACAATGGAGCCGGAATTCAGCTTCAGTACCTCTTTCAACGGAAGCTGCGCGCGTCCGAACGACACGCTTACTGGCAACTCAACTTCGAGCAGAAGATCCAGTGTGCGTGAGTTCTCCACTACGGGCGGCCGCGATTTTGCTGGAGCCGTGTTCTGGCTGGGCGCGGCGCTCGGGGACGGGGCCGACGGTCTATCCGGCTCGGTCTTGGGCGGATCGAGCAACTTACCCACCGCATCGTTCCAGCCGAACTGTGCCTCGATGGTGTCGCCACTGATCTCGATGCTGACCCCATACCGAAACGACAGCGTGGGTGCTTTTGTGAGCTCTTGCCCGGACTGGCAGTTCACTTCCTTCTTCAGGCGGCGCCCAAACGCCTGCGCCGTCGAAGACAGTGCCTGCCCGAGAATCTCTTTCCATGTCGCGGCGCAGTCCTCGGTGGTTGCATCGGGGATCCCAGCCGCCGCTAGCGCGTGCTGCCCAATCGCGTTCCAACCGGCCTCCGGAGCGCCCACCCAAAGCGTGGTCGACGAACCGGCCGTGATCGGCTGCTGCCACCACATCCAGCCCGGTTCGGCCTCCCCGGAAGGAGCCGCCAACCAGCGGATCTCCGCCCGCTCACTGGTCATCGCTTCGATGGACTGACTGAGCGCAGTTACGAAGTTATCCAAGAGCCACTTGGACCCCTCCGCAACGGGCTGACCACCATCGATAGGCATATCTTTGCGTCTCGTTTCTTCTCAGTGCGCCATCATCAACCGTCTACTCAGATTCCACGAGTCGTCGGCCAGCGTTTCTCAATGTAGGACCGGAGCCGCAGCACGGCTTGAGACTTCAACTGCGATACCCGTGATTCGTGCAGTTCGACGATCTTTGCGATCTCCCGAAGGGTCATCTCCTCCTGGTAATACAGGCTAAGAACCGTGCGCTCGACCGGTGGCATTCGCTCTACCGCCTCCGCCAGAAGTCGCTCGAGTTCGGTCCGTTCCAGAAGCCGGGATGGCCATTGCGCCTCGTCATCGGAAACATACTTAAGGACATCCCGTCCCTCTTCCTCGGGCGAGGCGGATTCGAGGCTCCCCAAATTGACACCTCTCACGTCAACCAGCCACTCGTGGTACTCCTCGATGCTGATCTTCAGTTCCCGGGCAATCTGGTCTTCATTCGGGGCGCCATGCAGGCGCTGTTCCAGGGCAGCAATCGCCGCCTCAATCTGCTTGGCGCGCTTCCGCTGCTGCCGTGGTGCCCAGTCCAGCCCGCGAAGGCTGTCCAGAATCGCGCCCCGAATCTTGTATTCGGCATAGGTCTTCAGCTTGACGTTGTGGCTTGGATCAAAGTGGTCGATTGCGGAGATGAGTCCAACGATTCCGGTTGAGACCAGGTCTTCCAGGCTGACACTTTCCGGAAGCCGGTCGTGAATCCTCCGGGCAATCAACCGCACTTGGGGCAAGTGCTCCAGGATGAGGTTCTCTCTTTCCTCACCCTGTAGTTTCGGACTAGCGCGGTACGGGTGCATTCTTCAGCCGCCTCTCTTTTTCGTTTCCATCGCTTCACTCCTAACCCAAGCCCGCAGCCGCGCTGCCGGCTTGCCTTGCCGAATCCATCCCTGGACCAGCCTCATGCCAGTCCCAAACCAATTCCGTGATTTTGTCTGCCGTCGCGTTGTCCAGATCATCTGGAACCTGCTGCCCGTTGCAAAGATACGCAATCGGCAGCCTCGCAGCGATGGCCACACTTGCCACGCCACCGAGACAGTCGGTCTCATCCAGGTGCGTAAATGTCAGGTAGTGCGGGGCACAACCGGCAAACCGGTCCACCATAAGGCGGAGGTCGCGTACCTTCGCGACTGCTGACAGCACCAGGTTCCGCTCCACCCCTGCCTGCGCCACGATCGACCGCCCGAGTTCGGCAATCAGATCCGCTTCCTGCGGCCCCATGCCGGGGGTATCGATGAGAACCAGCGGCCGGCCCTGCACCTCCGCCAGTGCGGCTCCAATCTGGGACGGTGTCTCCAAATGTTGGTAGGAAGCACCAAGAATCGAGCAATAGCTCCGCAGTTGTTCGCTGGCACCCACCCGAAGGTTGTCTACCGAAATGACTCGGACGTTTCTGCGCCTGCTGACACCAAAGCGAACGGCGAGCTTTACGAGTGAAGTTGTCTTGCCGGAGCCGGGCGGTCCGAACAGAACCATGACTCTCGCCCTCTGCTGCGCCGCCCCTTCGTTACCGGGCAACGGCTCTCCGCCGCTG
Source organism: Bryobacterales bacterium (assembly GCA_016789745.1). GTDB lineage: Bacteria > Acidobacteriota > Terriglobia > Bryobacterales > Bryobacteraceae > CADEFT01. The sequence continues at coordinate 2,608 of JAEUQF010000290.1, read as the reverse complement.
GCTGTGAGCCGCAATCGCAGTTCCCTGGCGATCGCGTCTCGCAGATAGTTCAGTCTCTCTTTCTTCCCAAGCTTACTCCCTCCCGCAAGGTCTACACTCGCGGCCAACTCCTGGGCGAAGTCGGGGGAGAAGTCACGCGAAAGCAATTCCGCATGAAGGAGCACAAGCGACGGGTCCGTGAAAGAGGCGGGTGAGCCAGGAAGGGCTCCGGATCTTGAGACCTCGTCTCGCACCTGCTGCAACTCACGGCGCAACTGTTCGACACTGCGCTCCAACACGTGATCCCGGCCCTTGCTTTCGATGCCGGCCCCGGCGGACTTTGGCTCGCGCGATGTCGCCGGTTGCTCAACCGCGAATACCACCTCGTAGGAGCCAAGATGCCGCGCTTGCGCTCCGGTTGGACGCGAATCCACCAGCATGGCGTCCTCGCCCAACTCCCGCCGCGCTTGCGAGATAGCCGTTTCAACACTGGCCGCGTAATAAGATCTCAAAAGCATAACGTTCTCACTGGCCTAAGACTCCGAGCGAAACCACCCGCACTCCGGTCGGAATCTCGTTGTGGCTCAAAACAACGGAGCCCGGCATCACGGGCTCGAGTAGCTGGCGCAGAAAGTACCGGCATCCCGAACTGGTCAGGATGACCGCCGATGGTTCTGCCGCACCTTTACTGAACTTGTCAACAATGTCCCGCACGCGCGGCGGCGCCAAGTTTAGATGCGAGCCTCCTTCGCCGTGCTCCACCGCCCCTTCAATCAATCGTTCCAGAGTGGCATCGGTCAAAAACGCCGGAAGTTCCTGGTTGTGATTCAGGTAAGGCTTTACAACGGTTCGCCGAATCGCCTGACGCACGAACTCCGTCAGGATTACTGTGTTCTTGGTCATCGTTGCTGCCTCACCAAGCGCCTCGAGGATGGAGGATGCATCCCGAATACTTACTCTTTCCCGCAGCAGGTTCTGAAGCACTTTCTGCACCGCTGCTAGGGAGAGCAATTTCGGTACCAGATCCTCGACAACCTTCGAATTTTCTTCAACTACCCGATCCAGCAATCGTTTGGCGTCCTGCCGCGAGAACAACTCATAAGCGTGCCGCCGTACCATTTCGGAAAGGTGTGTTCCTAATACGCTCACGCCATCCACAACGGTATAACCGGCTAAACGAGCGGCCTCCGCCGCCGCCGACGCCACCCAGATGGCGGCGATTCCAAATGCAGGCTCCTTGGTGGGGATGCCCACGGGCTTCCGGCTGGGGTTGGGTCCTGGAATCGCCAGATCATGGCCGGGAGGAAGATCAAAACGGGCGATCTCGACACCCTTGAGTAGGATCAGGTACTCGGATGCCCGCAGCGAAAGATTGTCGGTGACGCGCACACTCGGAAGGACGTAGCCCAGTTCTCCCGCAATCTGCCGGCGAATCGAGGCAATGCGGCGCAGCAGGGGTGAGTTTTGTCCGCCTTCCACCAGGCGGATGAGGCCCAGTCCAACTTCGACCGATAGCGGGTCCACCCGCAACAGGTTCTCCACGTTCTCCGCCGCGGGCGCCGCCGCGCCGCTGGCAGCGGTCTGCTCGGGAGCTTCTTTCTCTGCTGTTCGCATTCGCCAGGCGAAGTAGCCCATGGCTCCACCGATGCAAAGAAATGGTATCTTCGGCAAACCCGGAAAGGCCGCCATCGCCAGCAGAACCCCGGAAGAAAGCAAGAGCGGCTGTGAGTTACTGAATAGCTGCGCTCTGACGTCGGCCTCAAGTCCCGAATCGGAACTGGCCCGCGTCACGATCAGACCCCCGGAAATCGAGATCATCAAAGCCGGGATTACGGTTACCAGACCGTCGCCGATAGTGAGGACCGTATAGGTTTCAAGCGCCCTCCGGAAATCCATCCCATGCTGCAGGATCCCGATCAGGAATCCGGCGATGATGTTGATTGCGGTGATGAGAATGCTGGCCACCGCATCGCGTTGGGTGAAGCGTGAGGCGCCGTCCATGGCGCCGTAGAATTCCGCCTCTGCCGAGAGCTGCTTGCGCCGGATCCTCGCCTCCGCCTCATCGATCAAGCCGGCGTTGAGGTCGCTGTCGATCGACATCTGCTTGCCTGGCATAGCGTCCAGTGTGAAGCGCGCGGTTACTTCCGAGATGCGAACCGCGCCGTGGTTGATGACGACATACTGAATGGCGATCAAGACTAGAAAGATCACGGTGCCGATGATGTAGTTGCCTCCAACTACGAACTGGCCGAATGCCTCGATAACTTCGCCCGCGGCGGCGGTTCCGGCATTTCCGTGAAGAAGGATCAGTCGCGAACTCGATACGTTCAACGCAAGTCGAAACAGAGTCATCAACAATAGGGATGTGGGGAAAACGCTGAACGAGACTGGCCTGATGATGTGCATCGCGACCAGCAGGATTACGACCGACAGTGTGAGGTTACAGCTGATCAGCAGGTCCAGCAAGAACGGTGGCAGCGGTGTGATCATCGCCAGCAGGATGCCCAGCACGGCGATCGGAACTGTCATCTGACGAAGGGGCTCGAGGATCTGCAGAAGCGCTGTACCGGTACTCTTCTTGCGGGCTGCGACCTTTTTGTGCGCAGATCCTCCCGGGCTCTGCACTTCG
>JAEUQF010000286.1 GCA_016789745.1 Bryobacterales bacterium | reverse complement strand
GCGTATGCGTGCCGGTGTGCCGCTGTTTGCAGCGCGCCTGGAACTCGGCTATCTGTTCAATCGTTTCGTTGACGCCGCGCCAGCCGATTTCCGCTTGGCTGTTCCCATGAAGCTGCGCGTGGAACGCTTGCGCGACCGCCGCATGCGGGAGTATCGCACCGGACTGCTGCTGCTGTTTGGCGCCGTGCTCTGCTTCCTGCTGATGGCCTGCGCCAGCGTGGCCAGTATGCAACTGGCGCGGGCAGAGGCCCGCCGCCAGGATTACGCGGTGCGGCGGTCGTTGGGTGCCACCCCATCCCGCTTACTGCAGCAGGCGCTGCTGGAGAGTCTGCTGCTGGCCTCGGCGGGCGGAACCATCGGCGTTGCGCTGGCGGCGATTCTGATGCAGGGCTTCGCGCAACTGCGGCCCGCTGGCGCCCCGCCCCAGATGCAGGCCGCGCTGGATGCCCGCGTCGCGGCATTTGCCCTCTTGCTATCCCTGGTTGCGGCGGCGCTGTTCGGCGCCCTTCCTGCGCTCGCCCGCCTGCGCACCGAGTCCCTGGCGGGCGCACGCATCGCCGGTGCCCGCCGGCAGCGGATGCGGTCCGCGCTCGTGGCACTGCAATTTGCCCTCTCCATGGTGCTGCTCAGCGCGACGGGACTGCTGTTGCTGTCACTCACGCGCCTGCAGCAGGTGCAACTCGGCTTCCGTGCGGACAACGTCGTCTCGGCGTCCTTCCTGCTCCCAGCGGCAGCCTATGGTACCGAGGAACGCCAGATTGCTTTCTTCCAGAACCTGGAGGACCAGTTGCAAGCAATGCCGGGCACAATGGCCGCCGCCATCACCGACTCGCTGCCTCCCGACGGCGATCCGCGCAGCTTCCCCTTCGTCGTCCTGCTGGGTGGTGGTAACGCCGAAGGTAAGGGCGTACAGGGCTTGGTGAAGTGGCGATACGTGACACCGGGCTACTTCGCTGCCTTGGGCATCCCCATTCGCCAGGGCCGAGGCTTCGCCGATGCCGACCGCGGTTGTGGAGCGCAGCCGCTAGTCATCAGCGAAAGCCTGGCGCGCCGCCTGTTTCCCGATGGTTCGCCCGTGGGCCGCACCATTCCCTGGGGCCAAGTGGTGGGTGTCGCGGCGGACGTCCGCAACGCCGGCATCCGTCAACTGCCTGACCCGGAGATGTACGTGCTCCGCTGCCACCGTCCGAATGCCGCATCGGGTAACCAGCGCCCTCCGCATGGCTGGCGGCTGGCAACGGCGGTGGTGCGATCCTCTCTGCCGGAACCCGCCGCAACCGCATTGTTAGCGCAAACCATTCGCAGCGCCGGTCCGGGCCTCGCTGTCGCCACCCGCACTTTGCACCAGGATCTGCGCGGCGAAGTATCGCAGACCCGGTTCCAGACGGCGTTGCTATCCGTCTTTGCCCTGATCGGTGTTGGGCTCGCAGCCGTTGGGCTCTATGGCCTGACCTCTTTCCTGGCCGCTGCTCGCACCCGCGAAGTGGGTGTCCGCATCGCTCTCGGTGCCACCCGGGCGCACATCGTCTGGCTGATGGCCCGCGGCGGCGTGGCGTGGACCCTGGCGGGCCTCGCCGCAGGCACCGTCGCTTCAGTCTGGGTCATGCAGGCCATGCGATCCCTGCTGGTGGATGCCACAGCCGCCGATGCCGGCGTCATGGCTGCCGCCATCGCTGTTCTGTCCGCGGCAGCCTTCGCAGGCATGGCTCTGCCCAGCGCGCGAGCCTCCCGCAAGGACGCCGTCGAGGCACTCCGCGAAGGATAGCGCTACCGTATGCGGAAGTGAATGCGTTTGGCACCCAAGTTGCTACCACGACGCACGGAGGACGAAAATCGTTCATGACGTTTCTGGCTTACAAGAGGTGTGTGCGCACGGCGTTGGCCTGCGTCCTGATGCTGAGTGTCGGTGTCACGCAGGTGGCCGCCGCACCCGCGCAAGTCATTACCCCGCAGGAGTTGCAGGCCGCAATCCGACATGCTTCTCAGACGCGCGAACAGCAGCGCGCCGGCATCGTTTCTTTCCTATCCACGCCGCAGGCCGCACGCGCCATGCAGATGGCAAAGGTCGACGCCGGTATGGTCAAAAATGCCGTGTCGGAACTCAATGAGGAAGAATTGGCGCAGCTATCCGCCAAGGCTGCCAAGGCCCAAGCCGATTTCGCCGCCGGGCGCCTGAGTGATCGCGACCTGCTGTGGGTTCTGGTTGCGATTGCCGCGTTGATTCTGATCATCGTGGCGGTCCGATAACCATGTGGCCGCTGCCGCTGCTGGCGGCACTCACCCTCGCCTCCGCCGCCGGAGAAGTCCGTTTGCCCGTGCCCTACGTCGCCCAGGAAAAGAATGGCTGCGGCGCTGCTGTCCTCGCCATGGTGATGCGCTACTGGGGCGCCGCCGGTGTCGACGCCGCCGCCATGCATCGCGATCTCTACGTCCCCGCAGCGCACGGCGTCTACGCCTCGGCCATGCAAGCCTACCTGCAGACGCACGGCTTCCGGGCTTTCGCGTTCTCCGGCGGCTGGGACGACCTTCGGCAGCACCTCGGCAAAGGGCGTCCGCTCATTGTGGCATTGAAAACGCGCGGCGGGGCGTTACACTACGTCGTGCTGGCGGGCGTCTCGGACGATGGCGTACTGCGTCAGGATCCGGCCGTCCCCGGCTACGGCAAACAGTCGCGGCGGGAGTTCGAATCCGAATGGAAGGGAACCGGCAACTGGACACTGCTCGCCTTGCCATCCTCCTCTGCTGCTGCTCCGTAGTCGCGGCTGGCGCCGACGCCATCGAGGAGGCCAGCGCCGCGTTTCGCCGTCAGGACTACGCCACCGCCGCGCGCCACGCCCTTGCGCACGTTGCCCTGCACCCCGGCGACCCGCTCGGCCATGACCTGCTCGGCACCATCTTCTATCTGGAGGGCAATCTCGAGGCGGCGTTGCTCCATTGGAACCGCATCGGTAAGCCGGTCCTGGCGGACACCGGCGAAATGCTCCGCTTGGAGGATCTGCGCATCGCCCAAATCCGCAACCCGTCGCAGGCCGTCGCTCTGGAGGCGCGGGACGACGGCACCTTCCTTCTGCATCTTGCGCCGGCGCGGCAGTTTGGATTCGGCTCCGGCAATCGTTGGCTGGCGATCGCCGGCATGCTGCGCGGCGTCTGGCATCAGGCCCTCCTGCCGGAGTATCGCACCAGGCAGGGAACGGAGGTCACCGCGATTCTCCGCTGGGACCCCGACAAACGCCGTGCCGCCGCCGATCTCATCCGGCCATTCGGCCTGCAGTCCCGCTACCGGCTGCGCCTAGGTGCCGACGCACGCGACGAGCGCTGGCAGCTTCCAAACACCCCGCTGTTCCCTCTGCGCCGCACCGCGGTGCACGCCGCCGTATCCGCCTTGCCCGGTAGCTCCTGGCAATGGAGCGCTGGCGGCGAATGGTCCCATCGCGAAGTGGGCGGCCTCGCCGGCTATCAACTGAAGCAGACCATCCGAATCGACCGAGCCCTGTGGCGCCGCCCGGAACGCCGCTTCCACTCCGCGGCGCACGTCGAATCGCAAACCGCCAGACTGTGGATGGCCGGCCAGTCCTCCCTGTTTGCCAAAACCTCGGGCGGTCTGCGCGCGGTCTGGTATCCGCAGCGTCGCGGCGACAACTGGGTACTGGAGGCCCGTGCCAGTGCCGGCACCATCGCCGGCCGCGTGCCATTCGACGAACTCTTCCAACTGGGCATCGAACGCGACAACCACCTCTGGCTGCGCGGCCATGTCGGCACTCGCGACGGCCGCAAAGGCAGCGCTCCACTCGGCAGGCGCTACGGACTCGCCCAACTCGAATACGCCCGCAAGGTTTGGAGCAACGGGCTCATGACACTGTCCCTGAGTCCGTTCGCGGACCTGGGACGCATGGAGCGCACACCGCTGCTCATCGACCTTGGCATCCAGGCAAAACTGCGGATCCTCGGCGTCGGCGTGACGTTCTCTTACGGCCGCGATCTCCGTAACGGCCGAAATGCCTTCTACGCCTGGTCCACCGCAGGCGGCACCCGCTGATCCACCTCACCGCGGGAGATAATGCTTTGCATGCTTTCCCGGCGATCTCTTGCAACCGTGGCGGGCACCCTTGCCCTCCCGCTACCTGCTGCTGCGGCCGGTCCACGCCGCAACACCCTCATGCACGTTGGCGGCGACTATCACAGCGTCGCCGGCGGCTCCCGCGCCGACATGGTCAGCAAAGCCAACCTCGAGTTCAACCTTCGCCACGGCGTCCGCCACCTCACCGTGCAGGTCCGCAAGAAGGCAGAGGACGGCGCCTGGGATCCCACCGAACTGGCCCGTATGCGCGAGAACTGCGACCGTCACGGCGTCGTTCTGGAGGCCATCCGCATGGAGCCCACCTACATTCTCCAAAAGGACGCCGCCGGCCGCGACCGCGAGATCGACATCATGAAACGCAACCTGGAGCGTGCCGCCAGGGTGGGCGTCCAGGTGATCACCTATCACTGGACCGTCATCCCCATCCGCCGCAATCGCAAAACGCCGGGCCGCGGCGGCTCCACCTACGCCGGCTTCGCCCTCGAGGCCGACTGGAAGTCCCTGCCTCACACGCCCTCCGGACGCGTCTCGCACGCCGAGTATTGGGACCGCATCCGCTACTTCCTGGAGCGCGTCGTCCCGGCCGCTCGCGATAACAACGTCAAACTTGCGTGCCACCCCTACGACCCTCCCGGCCTCCCCTTCGGCTACCAGGGAACGGATAACTGGGATTCGCCCGCGATCTTTGAAGCCATCCGGCAGTATGAAGCCATCGTCGACAGCCCCTTCAACGGCTTCCAGCTATGCCTCGGAACCGTAGGCGAGGGCCTGCGAAAACCTCGCACCGAAATCCTCCCCATCGTCGAGTACCTTGGCCGCAAGGGCAAGATCCACCAGATTCACATGCGCAATATCCGCGGTGCGCTCCACAACTTCGAGGAAGTCTATCCGGATGAGGGCGACCTGGACCTGCTGGCCATCACGCGCATCCTGCGCGATACCCAGTTCGCCCTGTCCATCTGCCCGGACCACATGCCCCATCACCCCGATGACCCGGAGCAGTTGCAGGCCTTCGCCTTCGGCTACGGCTATATCCGAGCCTTGCTGCAGATGGTGAATGCAGAGGTCAGCGGCTGAAGGACGCCGCGTGCGTCAGGCCCGCTGTTCCGCCCTCGCTCGTAGCGCTTCATTCATCGCTACGAAGCCCGCCTTCGTCCCGCTCTCCAGGCCCGATTGCGCCAACCCCACCAGGAGCCCCGAGAAGTGCTCGCCATGGATCAGCCGTACGCGGTCTTTGCCGATCGGCTCTATCTGAAAGTAATGTTCCCCGTCGAAAAGGCCCCGCACCAGAAAGCGCCCCAGCCAGCGAAACTCGCGCTCAGGAGCCACTACCCGCACCACCGGCCGGAACGTCATCCCGTTCCCGTTGGCCGGCTTCACCATCACCGTGAGCCGTTCACCCACCTTGGCTTCGCCCTCAATCCTGCGAACGAACGGGTTCCACTCCGGATGTCGGCGGAAGTCCAGCAGGATTTCCCAAACCGTCGCCGCGCTTGCTGCGATCTCAATTTCGGTTCTGATTTCGTACTTCGCCATTGCCAGGTTGAACGCTGTCGGCGTCCGCGCTTCACCCGACCCGGCAAGCCCGCCGCGCCACATCCGCCATCCGCTGATACCGCGCGTTCACATTGCCCATAATCTTGCTCACCTGCGCCTTGCCCTTCGCCGGATTCGCCACAATCGGTTCCAGACGGCTCCACAGTTGCTCCCCGCTCGTCTCTTCCACCTCGAAGAACCAATCCCCCGCACCGAAATCGCGGTACATCTGCCCTTTGCACGTATCGCTGGGCTGGCGCACATAGAACGCCGGCGTCCCGTTGCGATACGCAATCAGCGGCGAGTGGCACTCCACGCTGATCACCGCATTGGCGTGCGTATACACCGATGCCGCCTCATCCGGCAGCCAGAAGGTATCCCGCCAGACCACGTTCTTCTTCACATCAGCCGGCAGCGGATCCACCAACACTTCCTTCGCCAACTCCACCTGGTACGTCATCTCGGCGCACGCCAGCACCTTCCGCCCCGTCTTCCGCACATAGGCGATCATCATCTCGCGCAACCGCGCGTGGTCCGATTCCACTGTCCGATTGTTGATCGCGTCCTTCACGTCATCATCCGGCACCCGCGCCTGTTTCCGAATCCGGTAGTACGGCGTGTATCGCAACCGCGGAATCACCGCGATAAACTTCCCCGGCTCCAACCCCTTCGCCTTCAGAAACGCATCGGCGCGCGCATCGTCCCGCAAATGCATCCCCATCTGCGCGTCACAGCCAAACTCCAACACCGGCGTCTTCACGCCCTGCGCCTTCAAATAGTCCCGCGAGATCGTATCCCGGCAAAAGAAAAATGCCGCCCGGTCGATCAGATACCGCAGGTCCGCCGGCAGATGCGTCGGCGGCAGTTTCGCCGCCTTCTCCCGCAATTGCTGCAGCGTCCCGCCCTCCGGTTCCCTCCCGCCGCCAAACCCGCTGATCGGGTCCGTACTCACACCGAACACGCCCACCGGCTTGTTCGTCGCCTTCAGAAACGCCAGCGCCAGATTGCTGCTCGGAAAGCCGGAGCCCGACCCCGACAGATACAGGTCCGTCTCCTCCCAGGCCTTCGCCAGTGCCGGCGTGGCGGGCTTGCCATCCTGCAACGTACCTTCCACAAACTTCAGCTTCGGATAGCCCTTCGTCAGCATCGCCCGCGACGCCTCACTCAACGCCGCCGGCCACAACGTCAACTCCGCCTCCGGCAAGTACCGCGTCAGAATCGACAACGCACCGGGCGTGTGCCCAATGTCCCCGATATTGACTTCCTGCCACGAACTGCGCAGCAGCAGGCGCGGGGCTCGCTTCTGCGCACCAGACAGCAGCGCCGGCAACCCGGCGGAGACGGCGAACTGGCGTCGGGTAAGCATCTTATTGGAACGTGATCCGGTCCTTCCGCGCCTCGATCTTCTCCGCCTCAATCCCCGGCACTTTCTTCAAATCCTCAATCGAGCTGAAGTTGCCGTTGGCCTTGCGATACGCCAGCACCGCCGCCGCTTGTGACCGCCGCAGGCTCAGCGCGCTTTCCAACTGGATCGCCGTCGCCGTATTCACGTTCACCTTCGGCACGTCCTCGGCCGGAAATTGCTTGGCCAGGTAGTCCAGCGACGCGTTGAACTCCTGCTCGGTCGCCTTCATCCCAAATGCCGTCATCTTGTTGAACGTCACCAGCCACCCGGCGCGATCCTGCCGCGGCGAAATCGACCGCGCCAGCTCATGACAGCCGCGGCAGATCTTCTCGGTCTCAGCGCGGCCAGGGCCTTCGGGCAACTGCTGGGCGCCAAGGGCCAGCGGAAGTGCCAGGATCAGAACGGAACGAAGCATAGTCTTATTCTAACGGCCATCCTCAATGTTCGATCGGGAAGCCGAAGGCATACTGCGTGCCATCGTGCGTACCCACGTAGACGCGGCTGCCGCCGGCCGAGAGTACGCCCGTGGTCACGTGCCCCGTGATCGTGCTCCCGCTATTCCACAACTCGCGACCCGCGGTCCCTTCCAACGCATACAGCACCGCCGGTGTGCCCGCCTTCCCGCTCGACAGCGCGAAGATCACGCCATTCAGCACCACCGGTGCCGCCGGAGCGACCAACTCCTTCGACGCCCACCCACGCTCGAAAGCTGCTTTGCCGCCCTTATCCACAACCTTCCAAGCCGCGATATTGTTCGCCGTCGGAATCAGGATCCAGCGCACGCCGGCCGCATCCTGCCACGTCGTCAACGCATTCGCGCCGCTGCCGGCAATCGCCGCGGTCTCCCCCACCGGACCCTTCGCAAGATTCTGCGTGTCGTACATCTGCACCGTGCCCTTGTTCGTCGCCACCGCCAGCATCGGGCTGCCCTTGTAATCGAACACCATCGGAGACGAGGTGAACTCCACCCCCGAAGCCTTGTACGATGCCTTCACGCCCAAGGTACGGCTGGTCAGCGCCACCAACTCGCCACCGCCGCCCGCCGCATACGCCGTCCCTTCCGGATCAAACGCCACGCCCGAAATGCCCGCGACGCCCGACCCCTGCGCCTTCCACTTGCTCACCTGCTTGGTTTCCAGGTCCATCGCATAGACGCCGTTGTCGACGCCGCCGCAGCCGTTCTTCGTGGCCACGTACGCCACGCCATCCACCGCGATCAACCCGTGCGACATCGCCCCACCCGCCGGTAGAAACTGCGCCGCGGGCTTCGGCTCCTCGCCGTTCGACACATAAAACATGTGCAGTTTGCCATCCCCAGTTATGGTCAGCAGCCACTGGATCCGCGGCGCAAATGGATTCGGCGCCGCAGCGGCAGGCTTGGCCGTCGCGGTGGGCGGAGGTGGCGGCGGCGCCGCGGGGCGGGGAGGCGGCACACGCTTCAGCGTTACCGCACCTTCGTTCGGCTCCCCCACGTCCGACCGTGCCGGCGTCGCGCGCCCCGCCCCTCGTCCATAAAAAGCCTGCGGATAATCAAACGACGTCGGCCGCGTCACCGCCGACGTGATGCCCGCCGGACAAGGCGCCGTGGCATTCCCGCTCGCCGGAAAGCCCTTCTCCCATTCCACACGCCCCAAATCAATGTCCATCGCCGCCACGCGGTCCGGACCTGCCACAAAGCCCAGCGCCCGGAAGCCCCGATACCCAATGTAGAAATCCAGCAGCGCCGGCGGTGTCAGGCTTTGCCCCTGCCGCGCCACCGTATTCAGCTTGATCTTCCACTCCAGACCAAACGGGCCGTTCTTGCCCGGCTTGGCCACCGTGTCGATGGTCACCTTCCCATCGCCCCGCACCCAGTTCGAACGCTGGGCATCGTAGGCGGCGGTCATCCAATCGCCAGTACCTCGTTGGGCCGAGGCCAGGGCGGAAAAAAGCAGTACACCGGAGGCTATCTTTCGCAACATGGAATTTAAGATCATATCCCGAATCCGCCCGTTTGGTGTATAGTGTGGGCTTTGGACTTTCCACGCATGACACGACTGTTCCCGAACCTTGCCCTGGCGCTGTTGAGCGGCGCGGCCCTGGCCGCCGCGGCCGATTGGCTCACCGATGGCGGCGATATCCGCCGTACCAATTGGCAGAAAGACGAGACCATCCTCACCAGGGCCAACGTCAAGGGCATGCGCCTGCTGTGGAAGACCAAGGTCGATAACCAGCAGCGCCAGATGCACTCCCTGCTGGAACCCCTCATCATCGGCAAAGTCGCCACCAAAAACGGACCGAAGGAAATGGTCATCCAGGTGGGCGTCTCCGATAACCTCTACGCGCTCGACGCCAAGACTGGCGCACTGCTCTGGAAACGTCACTTCGAAAGCACCTTCCAGGATCCGCCCAACGGCCGTGGCCCCAGCGTGCTCTGCCCCGGCGGCATGACCGCCAACGTCACGATCGGCCCCGGCAAGACACCCGACAGCTACATCATCTACGCCGCCTCCTGGGATGGCCGCCTGCACCAGGTCAACGCCGCCGACGGCGAGGAGATGACCCCGCCCAAGAAGTTCATGCCGCCCAACGGCAAGCCCTACGCGCTCAGCCTGGTCAATAACGTCATCTACACCCACAGCGCCCAGGGCTGCGGCGGCAATCCCAACATGGCCTACACCTATGACCTCGCCACCGACAAAGTTGGCAGTTGGGGTCCTGCCGGTGGCGGCATGTGGGGACGCTCCGGCCCGGCCATCAGCAAAGACCTCGTCATGTACACCGGTACCGGCGACGGCCGTTGGGATCCGGAAAACGGCGTCTACGGCAACGGCATCATCGGCGTCAAGCAGAACCCCGAAACCAAGGCCCTTGAACTCGTCGATTACTACGGCCCCTCCAACGCCGAGTGGCTCTGGAAGCGCGACCTCGACATGCAGGTCACCCCGGCCATCTACGAATGGAAGGGCAAGGAATGGATGATCGACGCCAGCAAGGAATGCCGCGTCTACCTCATGGACACCGAATCCATCGGCGGCGACGACCACCGCACGCCCGTCTATCGGACGCCGCTCATCTGCAACGAAATCGTCGACTTCGCCGAAGCCGGCATCTGGGGCTCGCTCGCCACCTGGGAAGACGCCAAGGGCCGCCGTTGGGTGCTGACGCCCTTCTGGGGACCCAAGCATTCCAAATACAAGGCCCCGCTCGAATACGGCCCCGTCAAAAAGGGTGCCATCGCTGCCTTCACCATGGATGGCGAGCCCGGCAAGAACGTCACCCTCAAGCCCGAATGGGTCTCGCGCGACATGAACCAGGCCGAACCGCCCATCATCGCCAACGGCATGATCTTCGCCTATGGCAGCGGTGAGAACACCGCCCAGGCCTTCCCCGACGTCGGCCTCGACTTCCGCATGGAGCGCCGCATCCCCCTCTCCACGCACGCCGTCCTCTATGTGCTCGATGCCGAAACCGGCAAGGAACTCTGGTCCAGCGGCAAGCAGATCACCAATTGGAATCACTGGAGCGGCCTCGGACTCGCCAACGGCAAAGTCTACATCAACACCTACGACGGCAACGTCTACTGTTTCGGATTGAAACCTTGAGATTGGTTGCTGTCCTCACGCTGCTCGGTTCGCTGCACGCCGCGCCCGCGCAGGACGAAGGCCTCACTCGCGCCCAACTCGAGCAGGAACTGCAAGCCTACCGCCGCGTCCTGCTCGATTTCGGCGGCCTGGTCCACTACGGCAGCGACAATGCCGAGATTCCCCCGCCCAAGCCCGGCGAGAACCGCGTCGTCTTTTTAGGCGATGACATCACCGAAAACTGGAAAGGCCCGTTCTTTCCCGGCAAACCCTACTTCAATCGCGGCATCACGCGCCAGACCACGGCCCAGATGCTGGTGCGCTTCCGCCAGGACGTGATCTCGCTCAAACCCAAAGTCGTCGTCATCCAGGCGGGCACGAATGACCTTGCCAGCGTCATGGGGCCCGCCACCGTCGGCACCATGGCCGACAACGTCGAATCCATGGTCGAACTCGCCCGCGCCCACCGCATCCAGGTCGTCCTCACTTCCGTACTTCCCGTCTGCGATTGCTTCACCAAACAAACGGGCCGCCGCCCCATCGGCAAGATCCTTGGCATCAACGAATGGCTCCGCGACTACGCCAAACGCGAGAAACTCCCGTACGTCGACTGGCATTCGGCCTTGGTGGAAGGCCGCCAGTTCAAGCGCGATTACACCGCCGATGGCCTCCTGCCGAATGCAGCAGGCTATGCACGCATGATGCCCCTGGTGGAAACAGCCATTCAGCAGGCCATCCACCAGTAAGAATGCAAATTCCTTTCACTTGTTCTGAAACGCAAAACACCCCTGACGCCTCCAACTGCTACGCCCTGTAACTGTACACCGGGCGTACGAGTCAATACAGCAATACTTTGATGTTCGTAAAAACCCACGGTTGAGGTGGGCCGGAGCCGCTGATGACGCCAACCCGGGGGAGCTCTCTCCCCCTTGAAGATGAAATTGCTGTCCTAAAGGCACGTGTTTCCAGCCTGGAAGCGGAACTCGCCGCCCTTCGCGCGCAAGCCGCCGAATCCGATGCGCTCCATCCAGCCGCCGCGCAGCTGCTCGATAGCGTTAGCGATGCCTTCTTCGCCCTCGATAGTGACTTTCGCTACCTCTGGCTGAACCGTGCCGCCGAACGCATGATCGGCATTAAACGGGAAGACCTGACCGGACGGCTTACCTGGGACATCTTTCCGGACTCCCGCAACGGCCCCTTCCACACCGCCTGCGCGCAGGCTCTCCAAACCCAGCTACCCGCGGAGTTCGAAAGCTACTACCAGACCTGGGGCCGCTGGTACACCAACCGCGTCTATCCCAGCCCCAACGGCCTGCTCCTTTACATCCGCGACATCACCGAAGAACGCCGCAATAGCACCCAGGCCGAATTGCAGGCGCACATGCTGGCCGCCACGCCCGACGCAGTCATTGCCGTGGATGCCGACTACCGCGTTACCTTCTGGAACGGAGGCGCCGAGCGCATGTACGGCATTCCCGCCGCCGAGATCCTCGGCAAGCCCCTCTCCTACAGCCACACTTACCTCTGGTTGAATGCCGAGGACGAACGCCAGTCAGCCGAGGATCTGCGCACCATTGGCTCCTGGACCGGAGAGAACGTTCATTTCCGCCGCGCCGGCGCCCCGCTTTCGGTCAGTTCCACCGTCAACACCATCCCCGAACGGCTGGGCGGCGGCATGTTCGCCATCATCCGCGACTTGACGCAGCGCCGCACTATGGAGCGCGAGGCCTCCGAAAAAGGAGAGTTGATCCGCGCCATCACCAGCGTTGCCCCAGTGCTGCTCTACGTCTACGACCTCCAGACCGGACGCAACATCTGGATCAACGAGGCGCTCAGCCATATCCTCGGCTATTCGGTCGCCGAACTGCACCAGATGGGTCCCAGCCTGCTTGGTACCCTATTACATCCCGAGGACGGCGCCCAATACCCCGCACACTTCGCCCGCCTCCGCATGCTCGCCGAAGGCGAGACCGCCGAGTTCGAATACCGCATGCGTCACCGTGACGGCGGCTGGGTCTGGCTCCTCAGCTACGAGCGCGCCTTCCGCCGCGATGAGCGCGGTGTTGTCGTCCAAATCGTCGGATCCGCCCAGGACATCACCTTGCGCCGCGAAATCGAGAACGAAAACGCCCGCAACATGCGGCTGCTGCGCACCATCGTCGAAAGTACCTCCGACCTGATCTGGGTCAAGGACACCGCGGGCCGCATCACCTTCGCCAACCAGCCTGTCTTCGACATGCTCGGCAACGGCCAGCCCGAGCGCGTCATCGGACGCCTGCCCGGCGACCTCACCACCGATGCCGCCCAGGCCCACGCCGTCGAAGCCAACGATGCGCGCGTCATGCGCACCGCCCAGCCCGAAGTCGTGGAAACCGAGTTCGGCCCACCCCACAACAGGCGCATCTTCCTCAGCACCAAAACGCCCGTCCGCGACCCGGCTGGCGCGGTCGTCGGCCTGGTCGGCGTGTCGCGCGACATCACCGAACAAAAGCACGCCGAACGCCACCTGCGCGATACCGCCGCCCGCCAGCAGTTCCTGCTCTGCCTCAGCGATGCCCTCCGCCCCCTATCCGATCCCGCCGAAATCCAGTCCACCGCGGCACGCATCCTCGGCGAACAACTCCAAGCCAATCGCGTGCTATTCTCCGAAATCGATGGCGAAGACGTTGTCGTGGAAGGCGACTACACCAACGGTCTGCCTTCCACTGCCGGCCGCTTCCGTGTCGCCGATTTCGGCGACGGCCTTGCCCTGGCACACCGCCGCGGCGAGATGGTCAACTATGCCGATATCCCCAACGATGCGAGTCTCCCGCAGCCAGTGCGCGATGCCTTCGCCGCCGTCGGTACCGCCGCTAATCTGAGTGTTGGTCTGCTCAAGGAAGGCCGTTGGGTGGCGGCACTCACCGCGCAGCAGGCCGTCCCCCGCGCTTGGACCACCCTGGAAGCCTCGCTGCTGCGTGAAACCGCCGAGCGCACGTGGGAGGCCGTCCAACGCGCCCGCGCCGAACGAGCCCTGCGTAACAGCCAGCGCACCCTGGCCAGCTTCTTTGAAACTACCCCCCTGCTCATGGGCCTGGTCGAACTCGACGGCGATCTCATCCGCACCATCTCCGTCAACGCCGCCGCTGCCCAGTTCCTTCACCGTGCCCCGGCCAGCATTGACGGGAAGACCGCCGCCGAACTCGGCACCCAACCAGACTTCAACCAAGTGCTGCTCGACGGCTACCGTCGTGCTCAGGCCTTGAACGCCCCGGTCACGTTCGACTACGCCCATCACCAAGGCTCCGGCCTGCGCTGGCTCCGCGTCATCGCCGCCTTCGTCGGTCCGGGTACCCGCGGCAAACCCCGCTTTAGCTTCGTCGCCGAAGACATCACCGCCAGAAAACTCAGCGAGGAACGCGAACTAGCCGCCATTGCCAAGTTCAAAACCGTCTTCCATCAATCCGGCATCTTCGCCGCCATCCTCGACCTGGACGGTCGCATGCTCGAAGTCAACGACCTCGCCGTCGTCGGTTGCGGCTACTCCCGTGACCAGGCCATCGGCCGCCTCTTCTGGGACACGCCCTGGTGGGAAAAGTCGCCCCACTCGCGCGAACAGCTCCGTTGGGCCGTGCAGCAAGGCGCCGCCGGCCGCACCACTCGCGACGTCCTCAGCTTTCACGTCGCCGACGGCACCGAGCGCTGGACGGAGTTCTCCCTCCATCCGGTGCGCGACGAATCCGGCACCATTGTCTTCCTCACTCCTACCGGTATCGACATCACCGATCGCGTGAAGGCCGAGCGCGCCCTCGCCCTCAGCGAAGAACGCCTCTCGCTCGCCAAACTCGCCGCCGGCCTCGGCATCCATGACTTCCGCCCCATCACCGGTGAAATCGATTGGGACCAGCGAACTCGCGAACTCTGGGGCCTTACCCCGGATGAGCCCGTAACCTTCCAGATCTTCGCCGGCGCCATCCATCCCGACGACTGGCCCCATACCGAAGCCGCCATCGCCCGTGCCATGGATCCGGCCGGCGATGGCCGCTACTACGCCGTCTACCGCGTCATCCACCGCATCGACCGCCAGACCCGCTGGGTCGAGGTCACCGGCCGCTCCGCCTTCTCCGATGGCCGCTGCGTCCGCCTCGTCGGCACCGTCCTCGATATCACCGCCCGCAAACGTGCCGAAGAGCAGTTCCTGCTCGCCGCCGAACGCGCCGCAGTCGCCCAGCGCGCCGCTTCCGCCATCCTGTTCGAGTTCCACCCCCAGACCGGCGTCGTCTTCCGCGATCCCATGGTCGAGGAACTCCTCGGCTATCGCAACACCGAGATCGGCGCCACCGCCGGAGGTTGGCGCGACCTCATCCATCCCGATGACTGTCCTCGTTTCGACGCCGCCCTCGCCAACACCCTCCGCGATGCGGTAGACCTCTCGCTCGAATACCGCGTCCGCCACAAGAGCGGCCACTGGCTCTGGGTGTCCGACCAGGCCCGTCCCGCCTGCAACGAAAAGGGCGAAGTGGAGCGCCTCGTCGGCCTCGTCTCCGACATCACCCGCCGCCGCCAGATCCAACTCGCCCTCGAAGAAAGCGAGGCGCGCTTTCGCACCATGGCCGACGCCTGCCCCACCATCATCTGGGTCACCAGCGCCACCGGCGAGAACGAATTCATCAACCAGGCCTACCGCAGTTTCTGCGGGATCGGCGATGATCGCATCCTCCACTTCGAATGGCAGAACCTCCTCCACCCCGCCGACGCCCCTGCCTATATCGACGCCTTCCAGCAAGCCATCCACAACCAGACCGCCTTCTACGCCCGCTGCCGCATGCGCGGTGCCGACGGCCAGTGGCGCTGGATGGCCTCCACCGCCGCCCCTCGCTTCTCCGCCGACGGCACCTTCCTTGGCCACGTCGGCAGCAGCCCCGACGTCCATGACCTCATCACCGCGCAGCAGGCCCTCGAAGAAAGCGAAGAACGCTTCCGCACTCTCGCCGACAACATGAGCCAGTTCGCCTGGATGGCTGATGGCGAGGGCTCCCTGTTCTGGTACAACCGCCGCTGGTATGACTTCACCGGAACCACGCTCGCCGAAATGCATGGCTGGGGCTGGCAATCCGTCCATCACCCCGACCACCTCGATCGCGTCGTCACCCATTTCCGGCGTTGCCTGGCCTCCGGCGAACCCTGGGAAGACACCTTCCCCCTCCGCGGCAAAGACGGCCAGTACCGCTGGTTCCTCTCCCGCGCCCTTCCCATCCGCGACGCCTCCGGCCGCATCTACCGCTGGTTCGGCACCAACACCGACATCACCTGCCAGCTCGACGTCGAACGCGAACTCCGCCGCGCCAATGAAGACCTCGAACAGTTCGCCTACTCCGCCTCGCACGACCTCCAGGAGCCGCTTCGCAGCGTCGCCGTCTACTCCCAACTGCTCGAACGCGAGTACGGCCCCCAACTCGATGAGCGCGCCACGCTCTTCCTCCAACAGGTGGGCAACGGCGCCCGCCGCATGGGCCGCCTCGTCTCCGACCTGCTAGCCTACTCCCGCACCACCGAACTGGAGGCCGCCCCCGTCGAGCGCGTCGACTCCGCCCGCATCCTCGAACAGGTGCGCCTCAGCCTCGCCCAATCCATCGCCGAATCCGGCGCCGAACTCCACGCTGACCCCCTGCCGGTTGTCCTCATCCGCCCCGTTCATCTCGAACTGCTCCTCCAGAACCTCATCGGCAATGCCCTCAAGTACCGCACCGACGGGGCCTCCCCGCGCATCGACGTACGTGCCGAACTCAAACCCGGCGCCTGGGAATTCGCCGTTCGCGACAACGGCATCGGCATCGAACCCGAATACCACGCCAAGATCTTCGGCGTCTTCAAACGCCTCCACCACAATGAGCAGAAATACCCCGGCACCGGCATCGGCCTCGCCATCTGCCAGCGCATCGTCGAAAGCTACGGCGGACGCATCTGGGTAGAGTCCCAACTGGGGAAGGGAAGTACGTTCCGCTTCACGCTGCCCGAACCCGGCACCTCCAGCTAAAACGTCCACCCGGCTCGCCTCATCCCCTACCCGCGCTCAGCCAACGGCGCGCCATCTGCCGCAACTCCTCCGCCTCCACCGGCTTCGAGAGATAGTCGTTCATCCCCGCCGAAAAACACCGCACCCGGTCCACTTCCGCCGCCCCCGCCGTCAACGCAATGATGGGAACATCCCGCGCCGGTTCCCCCATCTCCCGGATCTGCGCCGTCGCCTGCAGCCCGTCCATCTCCGGCATCTGACAGTCCATGAAAACCAAATCGAAATTGCCCCGCATTACCATCTCCACCGCCTCCCGCCCGTTCGCCGCCAACTCCACCGCGCAGCCCAGCTTGCGCAGCAGTGTACTCGCCACCCGCTGGTTGATCAGATTGTCCTCTGCCACCAGTATTCGCGCATGCGACAGATCAGCACCTTCGCTCGCGGTCGCCGCCGGTTCGGGCATCACCGCCCGTTCCTTCCCTCCCACCAGCCTGCGCAGCGTGTCCCGCAGCACCCCTGGCCGCACCGGCTTCAACAACAGCGCATCCACGTCCAGTGCCGGCGCCCCAACCGGCCCCGACGGCAGATGCTTCGTCAGGCAGATCACCTTCGGACACTCCGTGCCCTCCCGCCGCAGTTGCGCCACCACCGCCAGTCCCGCCAGATGCCGCGAACAGTCATCCACAATCAGGCAATCATAGAGCTCCCCCTGCTCCACCCCTTGCCGGATCGCCGCCACCGCGTCATTCGCCGTTGCCACCACCCCCAGCCCGATGCCCCACCATGCCGCCCACTGCTCGCAGATGGCGCGGTTTGCCGGGTGCCCCTCCAGCAGCAGCACCCGCATCTCCGGCAATCGCTCCTGCTCGTCCCTCCCCGCCAGACTCTCAGCCTCCCGCACCAGCGGCAGCAGCAGCGTGAACGTCGATCCCACCCCCACCTCGCTCTCCACGCGAATGTCGCCCTCCATCAGCCTCGCCAGCCGCCGCGCGATCGCCAGCCCCAGTCCCGTCCCCCCAAACCGCCGCGCCGGCGACGAATCCAACTGTGTGAACTGCGAAAACAACAGCGGAAACTTGTCTGCCGCGATCCCGATCCCCGTGTCGCTAACGGCAATCTGCACCAGGTCCCTATCTCCACCCTCTCCCGCCGTCACCTTCGTCTCCACCGTCACCCACCCGCGTTCGGTGAACTTCACCGCATTGCCCACCAGGTTCAACAGAATCTGCCGGATCCGCCCCTCGTCGCCCCGGTAGTGCCGTGGCAGCTCCGGCCCAAAACAATTGGCCAACTCCAGCCCGTTCTCGTGCGCCTGCAACGCCACCGTATCCACCGCCTCTTCCAGCAGCTCCGGCAACGAGAACGGCTCCTCCTCTACCTGGAACCGCCCCGCCTCGATCTTCGAAAAATCCAACAGGTCGTTGATCAACGCCAGCAGCGCGGTCGCCGAACCGTGGATCATATCCACAAATCCGCCCTGCTCCCCGTTGAGCGGCGTCTCCCGCAAAATACCAGCCATGCCCAGAATTCCGTTCATCGGCGTGCGGATCTCGTGGCTCATGCACGACAGAAAGTCGCTCTTGGCCCGCGTCGCCAGTTCGGCCGCCTCCTTGGCTTTCACCAGATCCAGTTGCGCCGTCTTACGCGCCGTGATGTCCGTATGCGTCCCCGACATCACCAGCGGCCGCCCGTTTTCGCTCCACTCGGTCACCTTGCCCCGGTCATGCACCCACACCCAGCTCCCGTCCCGATGCCGCATCCGGCACTCGCAGTCGTAGTAGTCCGTCTTGCGCGAAAACACATCATCCAGCGCCTTGCGTGACCGCACCAGATCCTCCGCATGCGCCAGGTTCACCCAGGTCTCAATCGTCGTCGGTTCCAACTCCGCCAAACCGTACCCGCAGATCTCCGCCCACCGTTCGTTGAACACCGTCACGCCGGAGTCAATATGCCACTCCCACAAGCCGGATCGCGTCCCTTCAATCACGTTGCTCAGCCGCTTCCGCTCCGCCCGCAGGTCTGTCTCCGCCCGGTGCCGCGCCGTGACGTCCGTGTCCGAACCCCGGTAACCCAGCAGCTTGCCCTCGCCATCCACTACCGGCACCCCGCTGGTCGCTACCCACACCGTCGCCCCGGACTTTGCCTGTACCGGATTCACCAGGTCCCGCAGCGGCTCCCGCCTCGCCATCATCACCGCAGCCGCCTCGCGAAACTCGCTCCGCCCCTCCTCCGGGTGCAGGTCGTAAAAATGCCGGACGCCCACCAACTCCTCCGGCCGGTAGCCCCATACCAACTCACTGACGTGGCTCACCTCCGTGTACAGACCCGCGGCGTCCACTTCCCAGAACACCGTCCGGCTCTGCTCGGCTACCATCCGGTACCGGTCCAGCAGGGCGTCCCTGGCGCCCCCGTTCTGGGGCGTAGCCATTGGTATTGTCACTCTGCCTAACGCCTCCACCAGCGGCTGCCCGTCGGGGAAGGGAAATGGCGCCAGCGTCGCCTGGAAGCCCGCCGTGATCCGGCTCGCTTCCTCACTCACGCAGTCTTCACTCAGCAGCAAAATCGGTAGCGCACGCTCTCTGGCATCGGTGGACTCCCGCAACTGCCGGCACACCCGCCAGCCGGCAAACTCCGGAGCCGCCAGCCTGGCGATCAGCAGATCCCCCGGCGCTTCTTCCCCTGCACTCTCCCCGCTCACCCTCACCACCGCCCCCTCCTGCTCCAGCAGTCTCCGTAGCCGCGCCTGCTGGACTGGGTCGAATCCTGTCAACCTGACATCCCGGAATCGACTTGGGTTCAGGGTACCCATCTGTTGTGTCAATTAACCCGCCAAAGTGTTCTTTACTGCTCCTATCGGACACTTCGCAGACTTGTTTAGAACAACCAACCACCGGTAAGCACGCCTGCCTCCATTCTCACCCCTTCGGCTCCAATCCCCGCCAGAAGCAATCCACAGCCGCCTCCACGATCGACGCGTCCATCTTCCCCCCATGTGCCCCCAACAACTCGAAAAACGCCACCGTCATCGCCGTCGACCATACCGTCAGCGCCGCCGCCCCCGCGTGCACCGGTCCCAGTGCCCCCTGCCGCTGCTGGTCCACCATAAACTCCACCAGCTGCCGCCGCAACACCACCAGCGGCGTCTCCGGATGCCGCGCCGCGAACTCCTCAAACTGAAATTCCGGAT
>JAEUQF010000284.1 GCA_016789745.1 Bryobacterales bacterium | reverse complement strand
GGCATAGTTGGCGTTGCGGTCAAACGGGTTCACCAGATCGCTGCCGGTATCCATGGCGCGCGACCAGGTATAGGAACCGGCAAACGCCAGGCCGGAGGCCATGCGCTTGGTGAGGTTCACCTGCAGGGAGTTGTAGTTGTTATTGGCGCCGTTGTAGTAGGCGTAGGTGCCGGCGGTGCGGCCCTGGTCATAGAGGGGGAGGCCAGCGAGGCCGGCACCGGGCTGGGCAGCATAGACACTGCGATAAGGCAGGAAGCGGCCGAGCGTCCCGACATAGCCGACGTCCATGAGGAAGCCGTTGCCGAGGTCGCCTTGCAGCATCGCCGAGTAGGTGTGAATCAGCGGGGTTCTGACGTTGACGTTGTCGCCCACGTTGTAGGGGAAGTTCGCCGCCGCGTTGTTCCCGTTGCCGTTCGCATTGACTGTGGGGTTCCGGAACGCGACCGAACCATAGCCGCCGTTGATACCGGCCTGGGCACCGAGCGCGGGCAGGTTGATGGGCGACAGGGAAAGGGGCGTGGGGAAGTAATGCATGCCATAGCCGGCGCGGAAGACCATGCGGTTCACGGGTCGGAAGGCGAGGCCGACGCGCGGGGCGAAGTTGTTGTAGTCGTAATTGACGTTGTTGTTGAACCCGAAGGTGTTCTGGACGTTATTGAAGACGCCATAGCTGCCGAGGCGGGGTTCGTAGGCGGTGTAGAAGTCATAGCGGACGCCGAGTTCCAGGTAGAGGCGCTGCCAGAGGTTCACGGTATCGGTGACGTAACCGGCGTAGCGGGTCTGCTGCCAGGTGGGCGTGGTGGTGAAGTTGGCAACGCCTGCCTGCGTTGGCGCGCCGAGTAAGAACGACGCAAACGAGTTGGCGGAGGTGTTGAACTGGCCCACCGTGCCGGCTGGGGAGAAGGTGGGTCCGGCGCCGAAGTTGAAGGTACCAAGCGGGCTGAACTGGCCGGCGTCAAAGCCGCTGGCGCGAATGACATGAGCCTCGGCACCGAACTTGAGCCGGTGCATGCCGGTGTGCCAGATCCAGTTGGTGGCTGGATTCCAGGTATCGTTGGTCGACTTGGGGGCGAAGTTCTGGCCGATGGGGGAGAAGCCGTTGATGTTGATCTGCGGCAATCCGTTATTGAAGCCGCCGGCGGCCAGCTGGTCGCTGAAGTCGCTATTCATGCCAAACACGGGAGTGATGGCGTTGCGATAGCGGTGATAGCCCAGGCGGAACTCGCCCAGCAGGGTGCTGGAAACGTTGGTGGAGAGCGCGGCAACGGCACTGTGGTTGCGCATGCCGGCGCGCGCGGCGTCGCCCAACGGCCCGAGCAGGGAGCCGCGTTCCACGTCGGCATGGGTAATGCCGTAGCGGAAGAAGCCGTAGGTGCGATCGCTGAAGCGATGGTCGATTTTGCCATCGATGCGGTGGTTGTCTTCGGTCTGCCGGACGTTGCCGACCAGGTTGTTATTCAGGCCGGGCTGGTTGGGCAGCGGCAGTCCGTTCAGGATGGCGGCCGAGGTTGGATTGATCTGGCTGGCGCCGATCATCCCGTTGGCGAAGGGCACACGGCCGGCCCCGGTGGCGGCATTTCCGGTGAGCGGGTTGTAGATAGTGCCGCCCAGGCCGCTGAAGTCGCCGGCGCGGAGTGCCGCGGTGGGCACGGTGGCGAACATGGTTTGGCTGCCGCGCCGCAGCGCCCCGTCATAGCTGCCGAAGATGAACAGCCGGTTGGGGATGATGCTGCCGCCGGCGGTGCCGCCGAACTGGTTGTTGGTGAAACGCGGGTCCGGATTGCCGGGCGCATTCACCGGATTGCGGGTAGCAAAGAAGCTGTTCGAGTTGAAGGCGAACAAACTGCCATGGAACCCGTTGGTTCCCGGACGCGTGACAGCATTTGTCCAGCTCCCGCCCGAAAAGCCATACTCGGCGTTGTAGTTGCTGGTGCGGATATTCAGTGACTGAATGGACTCGACCGGCTGCACCCGGCTGGCGTTATTGGTGTAGACTTCGGTGGCATAGGCGCCGTCCTGGACCGAGACATTGGCGAAGTCCGGCTGTCCGTTGACGTTGAAGGTACGGACGCGCTGGGGATCGAGAATACGGTCCTGGGTATAGGTGGGCGGCGTGATGCCCGGCATAAGGCCGATCAGCTCCTGGGCCTGGCGGTCCATGATGGGCAGACTACGGACGATGCGCGTGCCATAGCTGCGGGAGACTTCGGCCGAATCGGTCTGCACGGTGGGCGACATGGCGCGGATTTCCACGGTGCCGGTCTGGCCGCCGGACATGCCGACAGAGCCCTCATCGAACACGATCTCGACGTTCGATGGGGAGCCTGTGACGATTTCGACGTTCTGGCGCCCGGTACGCTTGGTGCCCTGGGCTTCCACTTCCACGCGGTACGAGCCGGCCGGCAGCTCTGCTACCGTAAAGGTCCCGTCCGCTCCTGTAACTACGCGTTGGGAGCTGCCGGTGGCCGTTTCGGTGATCACGATCACGGCTCCGGACATCCCCGTTCCCTTGCTGTCGGTGATTTTACCGGTCAGCGCCCCTGGTGTCTGCCCCCACATGAAAGCAGCCGTTGCCAGCATCAGACACAGCATCCACCTGCTGTGATGCATAACGAACCTCCTGGACTAACCTCACTAGATCTGTGTAGTTGTTTGTTGTTGTTCTCTACCGGCTAACACTGCCCGTACAATAAAACGCTTGGGTGCGGGACCCACGTAGTAGAACGGGTAGCAGGTTACCAGTGTCAAAACCGCGTCCTTTGCCGGACGCAGCAACTCGCGGTTCTGAGGCGTGACAATCTGGAGAGATTCGACGCGGTAGCGGAAGACCCGTTTCCCGTACTCGAGTTGAATCTCATCGCCCGCCTGAACGTCTTTGAGAAACCGGAAGTGCGTGTCGCGGTGGCCCGCAATCACACAGTTCCCGCGGGTGCCGGGTGGACTGGTGACGGCCAGCCACGCCGGACCTTTCTTCAGATTCCCCCTGGATGCGCCTTTGATGATGAACTCTTCTTTGTCCAGGCGGGGAACCGTCAATCGCGCCATGGCGACCCCGTCGGCCACCGCGACCGGAGCGGGTTCGGCCTCTTGCTGAAGCGATTCCCACTCGCGGCCGGCCTCCTGTTGCCCGATCTGGCCGGACCACCACAGCCCCGCGCCCGCGGCCAGCATCAGCAAGCCTGCCGCGAGCGCCAGAGTGCCCATCCATTTCATGGCGCGCCTCACCACATCTCAAATTCTGTTATTTGCGGACCCGGAGGCCGAGCAACGTGAGGGCGCCGCCGGCCATCATCAATAAGGGCCAGTGCGATGCGGTTGCGGGCATATCGGGAGTGTCATTCTGCGCGGTCTGGACCGGAGCCGGCTGCTGTGCCGGTTCGGGCTCAGTCTGCGCGGGAGTGGGAGTTGGGGCTGGCTGCTCCGGGGGTGTGGCCTGGGCCTGCGTCTGTGTCTGCTGTTCCGTCTGGGCCGGGGTCTGTTGGGGAGCCGGTTCCGGCTGCTGTGGCGGAGTTGCCTGGGCCACGGTGGTAGTTTCTTCCGTTCGGGTTGTCGTGGTTTGGGTGGTCTCGGTGGTGGTTGGTGCGGGCTGAGCCGGGGCGTAGCTGGCGGTGAGCCGCAGACCGTTGTTGTCCGTGCTGGCCATGGCCGTGGAATCGGTG
Source organism: Bryobacterales bacterium (assembly GCA_016789745.1). GTDB lineage: Bacteria > Acidobacteriota > Terriglobia > Bryobacterales > Bryobacteraceae > CADEFT01. Next base: position 24,172 of record JAEUQF010000284.1, on the reverse strand, counting down.
CTTACCGGGAGGCCGTAGCCATAGTTCTTGCCAGCCAGCCAGATCTTACTAACATGATAGGTGTTGCCGTGCTGTTCGAGAATGACCGACGTCGGCTTGCGATTCATGTTATCCAGAATTGGGAACGCGGTGGCAGTTACTTCCACCTTCATGCCGTCGTCGGAACTGAATTCCAGCACGCGCGGATTATTCGCGCTCGGCAGCTGGCGGATCATGTACTCGCCGGCGGCGATCGTCGTACCCGATACGACGACCGGATTCGGGAACGTGACTTTCACTTTGTCGGTAATCGGGCCCTGCGCGAGCACGGCTCCCGCCAGCACGAGCGGGGTAAGTACTTTCCAATAAGTCCTCATGTCGATTCTTCCTTTCCTTCTTACTGCACAGCGGAAGGGATCTACCCACCTTTTGCTCTTTTCTACAGTGCAAGCAGACCACCACGGTAGCTGGGTGTACAACCGCGGGGGAGGGGAAGTAACGGGTACTCTCGCGGGGTACTCCAATGGTTGTGATGTCTATTCAAAGAGGAAATGTCTGGCTTTGGATTGCGGGATTTGTCACGGCTTTCGCAACCGTACGGCTACTGGGAGGATGGGAACGCCAAGTGGCGGAGGACGACGAGCTTGTGGATGTTACGAGCGAAGATTCGTTCCCGGCGAGCGATCCGCCATCGTGGACGGCCACGCATACAAGCTAGGTAGGAGTTGGGGAGGAAAGGATTGGCGCCCGCTCCCTTGCGGCCGCGGCTCTGTAAACGGGAACCGTTGGTTTACAGAGCCGCGCGGTAGGGCTGTTGATCAGGCTGCATCGGAGAGCACGAACTCTTCGCGGTAGTTGCGACGCTCGCGGTCAATCTTCTCCTGGCAGGTGATGCAGTAGGCGGCCCATGGGATCGCCTTCAGGCGCTTGGGGCTGATCTCTTCCTCGCAGCGCTGGCAGGTGCCATACTCTCCATCTTCCATACGCTCCAGAGCGAGGTCGATGTCCTTCAGCGTTTGCCAGTCGCGGTCGAGACTGCTGATGGCGTACTCGCGTTCGGCCGAGCGCTGTACGCTGTCCAGCGCGTCCGAGGAGCGTTCGATGGCGATCTCTTCGCGGTTGGAAAGCTTCTCCGCCAATTCCTGGCGCTTTTCCGATAACAGATTCTTAAAGTTGTCGAGCATTACCTTGTACCCCCTCCGGGAAATCGGATCATTTCACAGTCTCGCTATTGAGCAAATTGCCTGCCAAATGTGGGGCGCTCCGGCCGGGAACTTACCCGGAACGGAGTTTCTTCCCCAAAGCACTTTTTGTCTCATGGATTGCATGCCAAGACTGGCAAGTGCCTTGCATAGCGCTTGAAGGGAGGTTGTTCCTTTCATGTACTACGCCGAAGCATTTGGCCTTTATCCGGATCCAGCCGCCGGCGAGCGCGCCGTGGAACGGCTTCGCCTGGCCGGCTTTGATGAGATTGACTTAGCTACTCAGGAAAACGTCAACGAGAACCTCCTCCCTGGTAACCAGTATCGAAACCAGCGGCGCATGGAAGCGGTGTATGGAGCGATTGCTCTGGGAATCCTGATTGGCGGCGCATTCGGCTTCTTTATTGGATATTTCGCGGGGCTGGCGGGCGCGGTGACCGGGGCGGTGGCGGGAGCCACGGCGGCCGGGGTGCTGGGCATGGTGCTGGCCGACCCGAAGGAGAAGAAGCACGAACGGTTCATGAAGAACGGCGGCGTGCGCCTGACGGTTCGCTGTCCGAGCGGCGAGCCTGTGGAGCGCGCGGCGGACATTCTGCGCCAGACGGGCGCGCGCGAACTGGGCGTGACGACGTCGACGCGGGCTCCCATGAGTGGGTCGTAAGAAAGGGAAGGGCCGTAAAAATGGACCTTCGTATGAAAGGATGACCATGCAGAGCGCACTTACCCTGATTACCGCGAGTCTGTTGCTGGGTGGCGGCTGCGCGTCGATGCGTTCCACCAGCACCGCGCAGGGCACCAGTACGACGGCGCCATCTGGTCCGATACGTGCGGAAACCACCACTCCGAACCTGATTCCCGCGGGCACGACGATTGCCGTGCGTGCGAATGAGGCGATTTCTTCCACCGATGGCGCGGGTGCGCGTACGTATCAGGCGGAGATTGCGCAGGATATCGTGGACCAGAACGGCAATATTCTCGTTCGCCGCGGCAGTCCGGCGGAGCTGGCTGTGACGCAGGCCGACGAGGGCGGCCGCGTGAGCACTCCGAATATGGAGCTGGTGCTGCGCTCCGTCACGATGGATGGCCGCCGCCAGGTGGTGGAGACCGCCGGCACGGAAATGCGGGGCAACGCTGGTCTGGGCGCCAATCGCCGGACGGCCACCATGGTAGGCGGCGGCGCGGTGCTTGGCACGCTGCTGGGAGCGGTGGTGGGTGGAGGCGCGGGTGCGGCCGCTGGTGCGGTGGTAGGAGCGGCGGGCGGTGCCACGGCCCAAGTATTAACGCGGGGGACGGAAGTACGCGTTCCCGCCGAGACCATATTGACATTTCGACTTGATGAACCTCTCCGTCTTACCTGATAAGTAAGCGCATATCGCTTTGACCATTTAGAAAGGAGTTACTATGCTGAGTTGGGCGTTAATCTTCCTGGTGCTGGCGTTGATTGCCGGCGTGCTCGGATTTGGGGGCATTGCCGGTGCTTCGGCCGGTATCGCCAAGATCTTGTTTGTGGTCTTTCTGATCGGTTTGGTGATCAGCGCGGTGATGAGGGCCGCCTCCGGGCGAACCCCGTAACCGAGGCGAACCGTGATCGCGGTTCTTTGACAGGAAGGCGCCTTCCCTGGAAAGGGAGCGGCGCCTTTTTGTGTATCTACCTTTTTGTGTATCTAAGGGTAGTTAGTGCATACGGGTATTCCACTACAAGCGGACCGGGTATGGCGCAACCTTTCTTTTATCTTCGCTCTCTAATTTGCGTGATGGCCTTTCTGCCACCACGCAGTGGGAGGTTGTAATGTCCCTTCGATATCTTTCTCTTTCGGGTGTGCTGGCTCTTTCGGGTGTGCTGGCTGTTTCGTTGGCCGCGCAGACCCCGGCCAATCCGCAAAGCGGGCAGGGCCACACCCAACAGGATCAGAATCAGAATCGCCGCACCGGCTCGGACCGTACCGACACCACCAGCCGGACGCAGCAACAGGACCGCAACAGCGGTGCGCATTCTTCGGCCAGCGGAGCAGCGTCGTCCTCTCTGAGTTCCGCGGACCGGCAGTTCGTGATGAAGGCCGCGCAGGGCGGAAAGATGGAAGTGGAGCTGGCGCAGCTGGGCGTGCAGCAGGCTTCGAGCGAAGCCGTGAAGAACTTCGCGCAGCGCCTGGTGACGGACCATACCAACGCCAATCAGGAACTGACGCAGATTGCCTCGGAGAAGGGCGTGCAGATTCCGGAAGCGGCGAACAAGAACAAGGACAAGGATAAGTTCTCGAAGATGCAGGGAGCGGCCTTTGATCGCGCGTTCATGCAGCACATGATCAAGGATCACCAGAAGGACATCGCGCTGTTCGAGAAGGAGTCCAACTCAGGTTCGGACCCGGATGTGAAGGCGTTCGCTTCCAAGACGCTGCCGACGCTGCGCGAGCATTTGGAACAGGCACGGTCGGTGGCGAACAGCATGGGCTCTGGCTCGACCAGCCGCATGGATAAGGACACGAGGTCTACCAGCGGCGCAGACCGCGATCATTCTCAAACCAGCCTGGATCCGTCCGGCAAGAAAGGAAAGCAACAATAGATGAAGCACTATCTTCCGATGGTGGCGCTGCTGGCAGGCAGCGCCCTGCTCCCCGCGCAGGACTCGGCGCGCAATGACCGCAGCAGTGTTCGTGATCCGAAGGCTGCTGGTGACCAGCAGTCTTCTTCGCGGGACCGCAACCGGATCATCCGGCAGGTGCGGCATGAACTGGTGATGCTGCCCTATTACGGAGTGTTCGACAATCTGTCGTACCGGGTGGAAGGCGGCACGGTGACGCTGCTGGGGCAGGTGACGCGCCCGACGCTGAAGTCTTCGGCCGAGAACGTGGTCAAGGACATTGAAGGGGTGGCGCAGGTGGACAACCAGATCAAGGTGCTGCCGTTGTCTCCGAACGACGACCGGCTCCGTCTGGCGGTGTATCGCGCTGTGTACGGGCAGACTGCGCTGAACCGCTACGCGCTGCAAGCGGTGCCGCCGATCCACATCATTGTGGACAACGGCAAGGTGACGCTGGAAGGCGTGGTGGCCAATGAAGGTGATAAGAACATCGCGAACATCCAGGCCAATGGAGTTCCGGGCGTGTTCTCGGTGGTCAACAATCTCCGGGTGGAAAACCGGCCGGAGTAAATAACCGCCAGGGGATTTAAGGAGGCTTATGCAGGTTATCCGTCACCACCGCTATCCGGCTCATAATCTTAGCGACATCGAACGCGCCGTCAGCATGGCTACGGGCGCCTGGATTGCCTGGAAGGGTCTACGCCGCGGAAGCAGTTTCGGCTACGTGCTGGCGCTGGCTGGAGGGGAACTGATCCGGCGTGGCGCGATGGGCTCGTGTCCGCTGTACTCGGCGCTGGGCATTTCGACCGCGTCGCGGGGACAGGGTGCGGAAACCACGTCGGTGCCCTATGAAGTGGGGATCCGGGTGGATGAGTCCGTTATTATTAAGCGGCGTCCGGAGGAGATCTTCCGCTTCTGGCGGGATCTAACGAACCTTCCGCGCATAGTGAGTCATGTGCATCGCGTGGAGGTTAGCGGGAATCGCTCTCATTGGACGGTGAACGGCCCGGCGGGCCAGAGCCTGGAATGGGACGCGGAGATTATCAATGAAGTGGAAAACCGGCTGATCGCCTGGCGTTCGCTCCCTGGCGCGCAGGTGGATAATGCCGGTTCGGTGCATTTCCATTCGCAGGGGCCTGATGCCACGCGCGTGCAGGTTGTGTTGCAGTACAACCCGCCTGCCGGTGTGGCTGGGGCGCTGATTGCCAAGTTGTGGGGAGAGGAGCCCAGCCAGCAGATTCGCAATGACCTTCGGGAGCTGAAGCGCTCGCTGGAGGCGGCGGTGCCGATTCTGTAGGGGTACAAGGGCGGTTCTCACTTGTTCGCCGGCCGACACCAGGCGGAGCGGGAACCGCCCTTTCTGTTATGCCGCCTCTTTTACTACCGTCAGTTGCGTTCGTAGGGCGTTGCGGAGCCGCAGCATCCGCACGCGCACCGCGACTGGGGTCAGTCCGACTTTGGTGGCAATCTCTTCGGTTGTATAGCCTTCCACGTAGAAGCTGCGGAGGATGGCCGAATCGCGCTCGCCGCAGCGATTCAGGATGGACTTCATATCGACGGACATGGCGGTTATGCCATCGGACTGCGAGGCTTCCGTCAACGCTTCGAGGCGCTGTTCGCTGCGGAGGCGGTTCTTCAGCATGTTTTTGGCAATGCTGTTGACCCAGGCGCCGATCATGTGGGGGCGCTGCAACTGGGCGCGGCATTCCCAACCTTTGGCCCAGGCGGCCTGCGCCATTTCTTCGGCGATGTCGGCAGCGGCGCCGCGAGATAACAGAAAACGCAGAGTCAAGGGATACCCTTGGCGGAAGGCCTCACCATACTGCTCCTGGCTCATGGGAGCCGCAGTGGTTTCGGCTTCCTCGTGCTCCCAAACCCTATCAGTGGTTTCGAAGTCTTCCTTCTCCTCAAAAGCCCACGCAGTGGCCGGAAAGTTTGTTACTTCTGGAGTCAGCATCATTTGATCCTCCTCAGCCCAAAGCAACTGGCGAGCCATCGCTACTACGCTGAAAACACAAGATCGCTTACTTCCGCTTGGATGGGAATTTTTCGCCGCGATAACTTTTTTTCCTTCCGTTAGGGGATGAGCGTGTTGGCCGCTCACGTGCTGCTAGTGGGGTGGAGGTCATTTGTGGATACTCAAACCTTCTCTTCCAACATGAAGGATCTCGGCAACCAAGCCGAGTCGAAACTCGATGCCAGCCGTAATAAGGTGGCTGATACGCTGCACAGCACGGCCGATACGCTGCGCCATCGCGCGGGTGAGGGCTCGGGGCGTTTAAGCTCGGTGGCGAGCAAGACCGCCGACCGGCTGTCGCGGGCGGCGGACTACACCCGCAGCCACGACTTTAATGACGTATGGTCGGACCTGACGACGGTGGTCCGCAGCCGGCCGTATGAGTCGATCGCGGTGGCGCTGTTCGTGGGTGTGCTGGTAGGGAAGTCCATGCGCCGGGATTAGGTGAAGTTATGCACATTCCGGAAACGAAACCTCTTTCCGGGCTGCTGCGCGACGTCCTCACGGACTTACAGGAGATTGTACGGAGCGAGGTTCGCCTAGCCCGTGCGGAAGTCCGTGAGGAGGCCGGCAAGGCCGCCAATGCCGGTAAACTTTCCGCCGCTGGGGCGGTGTTTGCCCTTTATGCGGGCGGCTTTCTGCTGCTTGCGATCGTCCGGCTGCTCGATACCCAGATGGCTACCTGGCTTTCCGCTTTATTAGTAGCGGTGGCCGCGGGAATCCTCGGGGTGGCCTTGCTCGCGGCTGGCCGCAAACGCCTGAAGGACGTCAAAGCGAAACCTGAAAAGACCATCGATAGCGTCAAGGAGAATCTGCAATGGAATACCAGTCGTCCACAACACTAGGGGCGGAGTCCAGTTGGGATGCGTATACGGGCGAGTCCACGGAAACGGCTGGCTCCAACAGCTCGCCCAAGTGGCGGAGCGGCTTTGAAAGCCGGCCCTGGCTGTGTCTTGGGATTGCCCTCGCGGCCGGTGCCGCGGCGGGCGCGCTGATCCCGTCATCGGATTCCGAGTACGAGGACTACTACGCCAGTTCCAATTACTCGGACTCCGGCCAATCGTCCACGTCATACTCTCCGTCCAAGCCTTCTTACCTTTCCCAGACCTGGAGCAAAATGCAGAGTGCCTTTATCGTGGCGGCTACCCGGCAGGCGGAGAACTTCTTAGAAGAGCTGGTGCCCGGCTTCCGGGAGGCGTATCGAGAGCAAGGTTCCAACGGCAATCCCAGCACGAGTGAGATGCCGTGATTCCCGCTTCTCCCTATCTGATCGTGGCTGCCCACCCCGATGACGAAGTTCTCGGGTTGGGCGGCCAGTTTCCGGCGTTTCCGTCGCCTGTTTTCGTGCACACCACCGATGGTGCGCCGCTGAACGTACCGGGGCGAAAGGAATACGCGGCCCGGCGGCGCCGGGAACTGGAAGCCGCTCTGGCGATTGCGGGGCTCCCCACATCTTCGTTAATCCAGTGCGGCGCCATCGATCAGGAAACCGCATTTCATCTGGCGAGTATTGCGCGCCTGTTGCGGGCGCTGATCGCCGACCTGCGGCCGCGCGTGATCTACACCCATCCTTATGAGGGCGGGCACCCGGACCACGATTCCACGGCGTTCTGCGTGCATGCCGCGTTGCGCCTGCTGCGCCGCGATGGGTTCGCCGTTCCCATCCTGCTGGAGTTCACCTCTTATCACAACGGCTCTCCGCAACAGCAGTCGGCGTGGATGAAGACCGGACAGTTTCTCAACGCGGATGTTCCCTACGAGGTGTTGTATCTGAGCCCGTACGCGGCGGCCCGGAAGCGCCGCATGCTGGAGTGCTTTGAGTCGCAACGCGAAGTGGTCACTCTGTTTCCCACTGACGTGGAACACACCCGCATTGCGCCAGCCTATGATTTTACGCGGCCTCCGCACGCGGGCCTGCTTTTCTACGAAGCGCATCACTGGGGCGTGACGGGCGAGCAGTGGCGGCGGCTGGCACGGGAATCGCTCTCCGATCTCGATTTAGAAGTCCCGCCGCATGATCATTTACTCCAACCGGACTTCCGCGTGCAATCCTTTTCAGCGGCTTAAGGCGCTGGCGGCGGCCGACCCGTTGGCGCTGCTGCTGGAGTTGGGTGCGCTGGAGTCGGCGATTGCCGATCAGTGCCCTCCGCTGCTGCCCCCCTTCGCGGCTGCCCTGGACAAAGCCGCGTCTGCCTGGCTCAGCCATACCTGCCCGCCCTGTGTAAGCCACCTGCTTTCGCTTCCGCTGCCGGCCACGCTGCGGATGTCGCGTCCGGAGGGCTTCTGCGACTATGCGGTTACGCCGGAAGCCTATGCCTGCGCTGCGGCGGGCTTCTGGCGCGCGCATCAGCCGGAGGAAGCCGTGGTGGTGGGCATCCGCTCCATTGGCACGACACTTTCGGCGGTGGTGGCGGCTGTTCTGCGCCGGCAGTATTGCCGCGTGAGCCGCTATACGGTGCGGCCGACTGGCCATCCCTATCATCGTGAAGTGTCGCTGCCGGCCGATGCTGCCTCGCCGCGTGGCCATGGCTGGCACCTGGTGGTGGATGAAGGGCCGGGGCGCAGCGGGTCGTCGTTTGCGGCTGTGGCCAACGCGCTGCACCGCGCGGGCGTTACCGCTGAGCGGATCGTGCTGCTGCCTGCCAATAGCCCTGATGCGGGCGCGCTGTGCAGCGAGGAAGGGCGTCAGGCGTGGCGTACATACAACCGCATTCCGGCCAGTTACACGGTGCCGCCGTTTCTGCGGGATGCTGCTGAGTATCCGCAAGGACGCCGCCGCAAGTATATCCGGCATGATGGCCCTATCCGCTTTGTTGCCCGCTTTGCCGGTGTTGGCCCCTATGGGCTGGCGAAGCTGGACCTGGCGCAGCAACTGGCCGCGGAAAGCTTTGTCCCCACGCCGCGTTGCCTGCACGACGGCTTTTTGCTGAGTGATTGGATTGACGCGCCGTCTGATCCGCCCGTCACGGCGGGGTTTCTGGACCATGCGGCGCGCTACTTGGCCTTTCGTGCCGCACTGCCGGCGCCGTCGGCTCCGGGGCACAGCTTTGATGACTTACTGGAACTGGTGGAAGTGAATTACACCGAAGCCGGGCTGGCGCCGCCGAGCCTTGCGGGCGCCCGGGCGCTAATCGAAGGCCAACCACCGTCCTGCGTCGACGGCCGGCTGGGTGGCGGCAAGTGGCTTTATAACGGGCATGGCTATGTGAAGCTGGACGCGCTGGATCATTACGACGATCACTTTTATCCCGGCCCGCAGGACATCGCTTATGACCTGGCCGGACTGATCGAGGAGTTCGACCTGGACACGCGTGCGGCCGCCCATCTGCTGCACGCGTTTGCGCAGCACTACCCCGGCGATCACGTGGGCGAACGCGTCGCGTTCTTTCAGCCTGTGTACCGGGCGGTGCAGATGGGGTACGAGGCGATGCAGTAATCGTCTTAGACAAAGGGCAGCGTGAACTTGAACGTTGCTCCTTTGTCCGGCTCGGACTCCACCCAGATCCGCCCCCCGCAGCGCTCGACCACGCGCGCGCAGATGGCCAATCCCATCCCCGTGCCGGGCACCTTCCGGTTCAGGCGTTTGAAGATGCCGAAGATCTGCGAGGAGTATTTGGGATCGATGCCGATGCCATTGTCCTCGACCGCGATGAGCCATTCGCCGCGGCCGCGTTCGGCGCTGACATGGACCTGGGGTGTCTCCGCGCCGCGGTACTTGATGGAGTTACTCAGCAGGTTCTGAAACAGCTGGACTAGGTACACCTCGCGGCAGTTCACCTCCGGCAGTGGTCCGTGGGTGACCTGGGCGCCGGACTCGCGCATGGCCATGTCGAGGTTGTCGATGGCTTTCTGGAGGGCGCGGGCGAGGTCAGTGTGCACTTCGCGGGAGGAGGAGGCCTGGGCCATTTCGGTGTAGACGCGGAGGTCACTTAGCAGGGCCTGCATGCGCTCGGCACCTTCGATGACATAGTTCATCCAGGTGCGGGTATTGTCGTCGAGCCGTTCGCGCCAGGCGTTCTCGAGCATCTGGGTGAAGACGGTGACCATTCGCAGCGGCTCCTGCAGGTCATGCGCGGCGGCGTAGGCGAACTGGCGCAGGTCATCGTTTGAGTTATGGAGTTCTTCTTCGCGGCGCTTGCGTTCGGTGACATCGAGCGTGGAGCCGATGACATGCTTCAGGGCACCGTCTTCGGCCTCCAGCACGAGAAAGGAATCATGGACGTGGATATAGGAGCCGTTCTTGCGGCGGATGCGGTATTCGCTGGTGAGGGTATCGCCGGGCTGAAACTTGCGGGCGGCCTCGCGTTGGAGGCGATCGAGGTCATCGGGGTGGATGAGTGTCCGCCACCAGTCGGGTGTGGGGTCGGCCTCGGCCAGCGTGTAGCCGGTGATTTCCTCCAGGCCGCACATGCGTTCGACGAGGCCGGATTCGACGTCGAACTCATAGATCAAGGCGTTGGCGGCCGAGGCGGCGGCGCGAAACCGAACGATGGCGCGTTCGCGTTCGGCTTCGGCGAGCTGGATCTGGCGGATGCTTTGCCAGGTAAGGGTGACGATGACGACAATGCCGGTGAGCGTGACAATGACGGATTGAAAGCCGACGCCATAGAGGCCGTACTGGTAGCCGACGCGGCCAATCCAGTGGATGCAGACAAAGGCCAGCACGGATAAGGGGAGAAAGCGGCGTGCGAGCACCTGCGATGGCCCGGGGTGGGACAGCACGTACATGAGGCCGTCGTCGAGGCGAAGGGCCATCACGGCGGCGGCGAGCAAAAGGATGGAGACGGCTGCCGGCAGAGCCATGGCGGCATAGTCGCCAATCTGATAGAGGGCCTGAACATCGAACAGGTAGCCGAGGACCGCAATGAGGGTCATGACGAGGCTGCCGGCGGCCAGCCAGTGCGCGGCCCACACATGACGCCGGATGAGCAGGAGGGCCAAGCCCAACAGGGCGAGGGCGAGTGCGGTGGCCGGTGTCAGCCCGACCTCTTGGTGTGTCTCTGCCTCCTGAAACGAGTACAGCAGGGGAAGCAAGCCCCCGGTTCCGGCGCATAGGCGGGATACCCACTGGAGGCGGTTCGGCAGTGTGCGAGCGAAGGTGGCCAGCCCAAGCAGAGTAATGCCGACAGCGGCGGGCAGCACGAGGCCGCCATAGCCTGTCCAGTTATAGAGCGCGGGTGTATGGAGCGCCCATCCTAACAGGGCGACCAGCGCGATACCGAGAGCTAGCACCGCAAATATCCGCACCGGCAGCGGCGGGCTTGCGATCAATACCGCAGTGCGCGGGGTGCGCCGGCGCGGCGGGCCAAGTGGATGGATTGCCCAAACCATAGCCGGCTGCTCTTACGCGACAGTGTTGCGATTGGCCAGCATCTGACGGATCAGCGTGCCAATGCCGGCATATTCCTCGAGCCTCATCGGCTTCACGAGGTGGTGGTTCACGCCCATGTCCATCAGCCGCTGGGCCTCCTCCGGGGCCAGGGACGAAGTCCATGTCACGACGAGGGTGTGGCGCAGCGCGGCATCGGCACGTATGGACTGCAGCACGTCAAATCCACCGCTTTTGGGAAGGTTGAGGTCGAGGAGCACCAGGCACAGCGATTCCGTCCGCAGTTGCGCAAGTTTTTCCAGTGCCTCTTCTCCGTCTCCCGCAAACGAAACCAGGTAATCGTTATCCAGCCCTGCCGATGAGAACGCCTCGCGGATCAAAAACACATCAGCAGGGTTATCTTCCACTACGAGAATGCGATTCATTGCTTGCTTGCCTACAAAGAACTGGTGCGAACGGGAGAATCGTGTGATTGTAGACATTCCCGAAGCGCCCGGTGTTACCGCCATCTGCTTACTGGCAATCGGGATGCCCAACAGAAATGGCTCATGCACACCCGGCTGCTCCAATCCGAAATCATTGACGATCCTTCCTTGCCGGCGCGGATCTGGGATGAGGTGCATCGCGATCTGGACCGCATGCACCGGTGGCTGGGCAACTACCGCGCGATCTTCTCGCGGCTGGAACGGGCCCGCAGCGTTATGGATATTGGCTGCGGCAATGGCGCGCTGCTGCGTCGCTACCTCCAGGGGCGCCGCGATGTCCGGGCGGTAGGCGTGGACTTGCGGCCGCCGGTCGAACCACATTCGGGCATCGCCTTTCTGGCGCTGGATGCCACCTGCGACCAGCTTCCGGAAGCCGATGCCGCGGTTTCGCTGTGTCTGCTGCATCATTTGAGCGAGTCGCAACTGATCGCCCTTATCCGGAACAGCAGGCGCAGCGTGCGGCGGCTGATCCTGGTGGACCTGGTGCGCCATCACACGCCGCTGTGGCTGTTCCGGCGCTTCGTGGCGCCGCTGGTGCATCCGATCACGGCGGCCGATGGCATTACTTCGATCCAGCGCGCCTGGACTCCCGCTGAACTTGCGGGCCTGGTGCGCACGGCTGTGGATGGCACGGGCGCCAGCTGTCAGCATGCCGTGGCTCCGTTCGGCATACGGCAGGTTGTCGAAATCACCTGGCGGTAAGCTGCGGCGCCGAATGGTGATCCCATAAGGCGCGCAGGCGGTCGCGCGAATAGGCGAAGTAATGGGGGTCCGGGGTGAATACTTCCAGCGTGATGGTGCCGTCATAGCCGCACCGCCGCAGCGCCTCGATGGACCATGCCAGATCCACGGTGCCAGTGCCGAGCGGCATGTGCAGGTCCGCATGGCCGCCTTTGTTGTCGTGCAGGTGGACGTGGCGCAGGCGGTCTCCCCAGCGTTTGAGGATCTCTTCGGTGGTGTTGTGAGGCACCAGGAGGTTGGCATGGCCGATATCGAGGTGCAGTCCCAGTTCCGGCATGGCGCCGAGAAGTTCTCCCAACTGGTGCGCATCGTTGAAGTCGCCCGGGAGGTTCTCGATCATGAGGCCCATGCCCAGCGCCTTGCAATCTTCCTCGAGGTCGCGGAGCGATTCGAGGTTCTTGCCGATATAGAACGACCGCGGATGAAAGGGCGCATGGCGGTCGGGATGGATGTTCATCCACTTGGCGCCGACCTGGGCGAAGGCATGCAGGCAGGTGCGCAGCTCCGAGACCGCGGCCTTACGCAGCGATTCAAAGGGGCTGGCGAGCGGCAGATAATAGGCCGTGTGGCCTACCACCTGCATACCGTGGCGGTCGACCAGGGCGCGGATAGCTTTTAAGTCCGCGTTCTGGGCGCAGGCCCCGGGCGGCTCGAGCGTCAGGTCGATAAAGCCCAGCTTCAACTCGGCCATCCAGGCGATTTCCGAAAGGATGTCCTTCGCCGGATGGTTCATGGCTCCGATCAGCATCTGTAGTTACTCCTCATTTCTGCTCCGTGCCGGCCGTAAGAAACCACGGCCGTGTATCCAGGAGGTTTGCCCGATGCCTGGTCTGTTCGGCATCGTAGTCGCCTTCGGCATGCCCCAGTTCGAGCCAAACCCACGGTGGAATGCGGCGCGAGGCGTCGGGGCGCAGCCAGGTGTAGATATGCAGGGTGGCGCTCAGCAGCGGCTTGTCGTGTTCCAGGCGGTTCAACAGGTGGCGCCAGTCGAGCCGGCTATGCACGGCGTCGAGCAGGTTCAGGATGTCCGGCCAGTCGCAGCGGTCGCGCTGCAGCACATATAGCTTGCTCCAGAGCATTTCTTCGAGCGGGATGAGGCGGACGCGGCAGCCTTCGATGTCCACCTGCATGCCGCGCGTGAGCCAGCCGTCGTCTACTTCGGTGCGTTGATTGGCCATGCTCCAGATGACATCGACGATGCTGTCATCCTTGACAGCGCGATAGATCCACCGCCGGTCGTACTCCTTGGTGTCGAAGTAGTCGCCGAAGCCCATGGCGGTCAGCATGGCGATGAGCGTTTCGCGGTCGGACGGCTTCACGTAGATGTCGAGGTCTTTCGACCGTCGGAGGCGCCCCACATACAACGACATGGCCTGGGAGCCGCCGATGGCAAACGGCACGTGGGTGGTGCAGGCAGAGCGCATGACCTCGCTGTAGAGCGGCCCCTCATCGCCTTCAATCAGCTGCTCCCAGAGTTCCGACGCACAGACAATTTCGCGCATAGGCATATGTAGGACTCCTTCTATACGGCAATTGGGGCGGGCGCCGGCCTGGCTTCCCGCAGGTACCCTAAGTGCTCCGGATCGCTGGCAATCAGCGCTTCGATTAACTCGCAGGCGGGCTTCCATTCGCCGACGATGGGGTTCAGCAGCAAGGCCATGGCGGCGAGTTCGGCGGAGCCTTCGATGGCCGCGCGGATGGCATAGCGTTCGTAGTTCTTCACGGCCAGCACCAGGCCGCGTATGCAATCGGGCAGGGGGCCGACAGCAGCCGGGCGCGGGCCGAACTTGTCGACCAGGCAGGGGACTTCGATGGAGTCGGAGCCCTGGAGGTCGGCGCAGGCGCCGTGGTTGAGTACGTTCAAGACGAGGCGTTTCGGCTGTGTGCCGCTCAACGCGCGAATGGTATCGACGGCGATGCGGTGATAGCCGGTCTCGCCTTCAAAGGGATCCCATCCGGGATCCTCCTGGGCGAGTGCGGATTCGCCGGCGGCCTCCAAGCGCAGGTAGCTGGCATTGCGGCGGTTGAGGTAGGCTCGATAGGCTTCCAGGGCCAGGCGCGGCTGGTTGGCTTCGAGGTGGCTGTGGATCTCCGCAGCGAGCAGATGATTCATGCGGGCCAGTTCTTCCCCGCGGGTGGCGCCGGCCGCCAGTTGATGATGTACCGCCTGCGATTGGCCGTAATAGAAGTAGAGATATTCGGTGGGGATCAGCTTCAGGCTGCGAATGAGGGCCGGGGCGAAGAGTTCGGCGGGGTAGAGGCGGCGCAGAAGGGCGTCGTCGTGGAGGAGGACATTGGTAACGTCGACGCCTTCCAGCAGCACTTGGCGGACCCAACCGAGGTGATTGAGGCCGATATAGTCAAAGACGAAATTCTCATACGGTTCGTGCAAGGCCCAGGTGATGCGGTGGAAGATTTCGGCGGGGGTATCGCAGATGCCCACCACGCGCGCGCCGCTATGCTGCGCGATGGCCTGGGTGAGGATGCCGGCGGGATTGGTGAAGTTGACGATCCAGGCGCGCGGGGCGCGGCGCTCCACAATGTGGGCATGTTCCAGCGCGACGGGAATGCCGCGCAACGCCATGGCGAGGCCGCCGGGCCCGGTGGTTTCCTGTCCCGCGTAGCCCTGCAGCAGCATCAGGCGCTCATCGCGGGCGCGCGCCTCCATGCCGCCCGGCCGCGCGCTGTTGATGACGAAGCTGGCGTCTTCAATGGCGGCCTCGGCGGTGGACGCAACGGTGATGCGAATTCCGGTTCCTTCCAGCAGCGGCCCGCCGAGCGAAGCCATCATCTGCGCGCGTACGGGCTCAATGTCGAAGAGCTGGATCTCCGCGATGCGCAGATCGGTGGCGCGCGCCAGTCCATGGAGCAACAGCGGCGTCCGCAGCCCGCAACCCAATACAGAGATTCTCATGCTCATGCCACTTTTCCTTTGCGAAGCGATTCGGTTTCATGCAGTTCCTGCAGGCTGGGGAAGGCGCTGATGCCTCCCAGCGCACGGGTGGACAGGGCGCCGCAGAGATTGGCGAGATCCAGACAGCGTTGCGGCGGCTCGCGCCGCAGCCAGGCATAGAGGAAGCCGGCGTTGAAGCAGTCGCCGGCACCGGTGGTATCGAGCGTTTCGACGGGAAACGGATCGCTCAACAGCTCTCTTCGCCGCCAGAGCAGCGCGGCGCCTTTGCCGCCCAGTTTCAACGCCACGCCGCGGACGCCCTTTTCGCGCAGGGCAAGCAGAATGCGGTGGGCGCCCACCTCGCCCGAACACCACTCGCCTTCCCGCTCGTTGGGAAAGAACATGTCGCACTGGCGGAGGATGGTGAAGTTTTCCGGTTTGGTCAGCCAGGAGTAGTGGGCCTGGACATCGATGGAGATGCGGCAGCGATTCCGACGCAGTTCGGCGAACAGGGGCGCGTCAGTGGCGTGGTCCGGCGCGCAGGCGAAATGGACATGGCGGGCGGTGGCCATCAGTTCCAGGGTTTCGGGCTTGCGGAGGATTTGGGGCAGCCACTGATTGGCGCCGTAGTAGGAAAAGAAGGCGCGGTCTTCGCGGGTGGAGACACTGACGGTGAGGCCGGTTGGTTCGTCGGGATGGAGCCGGAGCCAGGCCGTGTCGACGCCGCTATCGTTGAGCCGTCTTTTCACGAACTCGCCATCCTCTCTTCCAATGGCGCCGACCACGGCTACGCGCATACCCAACTTGGCCAGCGCGCAGGCGGTAATGGCGGCACCCCCGCCCACCTCTCGATGGAACCGTCGAGCAAACGACTCTTCGCCCAACTTCGGCAGGGAGTGGAAGCCGGACAGGATCTCATCCAGGAAGAATTCGCCAATCAGGACAACATCACGCGACTTCCGCGTCGGTATCATTCGCTGCCTGGCAGTAGCTGCAATTCGTACGCCAATACTCCAGATACGGCGAAACGGGGAGGCAGGAGAATTGCTCCATTTAGTACGACTAGAACCGTAGTTTATGAGACGTACTATCTTGCACATCGCCTATCCACTTACTCCGGTAAGTACGGATACGGTGGGCGGCTCCGAGCAGATGCTCGCGCTGCTTGATCGGGAATTGACTGCCGCGGGTCATGATTCGTTGGTGCTGGCCGCGGCGGGATCGAAGGTTGCCGGGAGACTCATCGCATCTCCGCCGGCACCTGCGAGGCTAGACGACGAGGCACGGCGCATGGGCCAGGACGCGCACGCGGAGCTGATCCGGGATACGCTTTCCCGCTATCCGGTGGACCTGATCCATATGCACGCGCTGGACTTTTGGGCGTACCTGCCCGGCGATGGCGTTCCGACGCTGACCACGCTGCATCTGCCCCCGGACTGGTATCCGGACTGGGTGTTTCGGATGGGTCGCCGCGAGTTCTATATGAACTGTGTCTCTTACTCCCAGCATCGCTCCTGCCCGTCCAGCCAGCACTTACTGCCGCCGATACTGAATGGCGTTGATGTGGCCCGGTTCGGGTGTAAGGCTCCGCGCCGCGGGTATGTGCTCGCGCTGGGCAGGATCTGCCCGGAGAAGGGATTTCATCACGCGCTGGATGCGGCAAAAGAGGCTGGCGTGGAAATGATTCTCGCTGGAGAAGTATTTCCCTACGACGCTCACTTGCGTTACTTCGAAGAGGAGATCCGCCCGCGGCTGGATAACAAGCGGCGTTTCATCGGTCCGGTGGGTTTTGAGAAGAAGCGCAGACTGCTGGGGCAGGCGCGGTGCCTGCTGGTGCCAAGCACGGTGGCCGAGACCTGCTCGCTGGTGTCGATGGAAGCGCTTGCCTCCGGGACTCCCGTGGTGGCGTATCGAAGCGGGGCACTTCCGGAGGTGGTGGAACACGGCGTCACCGGATATGTGGTGAGCGGGGTAGAGGAGATGGCGGAGGCAATTGGGAAGGTGGGCGAACTACAAGCGGAGGTCTGCCGGCGGGCGGCGCGGGAACGCTTCTCTTCGCGGGAGATGGTGCAGCAGTATTTCAATCTTTACCAGAAGCTGACCGCGTCTCCGGCGTATCTGGCGACACCGCGGCTGCGTCCGGGCATTTCCTGGCTAATGGCGTAACGCTGTTTAAAGAGGGACCACTCGTTTAGTACGGATGGGGGCGGGCGCGCTCCCGGTTGCCTCCTCGTTCCAGAGCACGGGATGTGTTCTTAAGCACTTTGGACATCTGTAGTGCCCATTGACGGGCCACATGGGCAAGGGGTGGAAGGTACGGCAATACCACAAGGCGAATCGGTGAACCATAGCTCTGTATGCAGGGACTCTTTTTCTCTTCGGTGTAAAAATGTGCCGCCGGTTTGCCGTCCCGGCGGCTTGTCATGCGTTACCTGTTACCGCGATTTCGGGCCCAGCCGCGTATCGCCGGACTTCAACATCTCACGGAAGTACCACTCTTGCTTTTCGGCCACGCGCACCGATTTTCCAATCAGATCGATGGTTCCCGGGTCGTTAGCTTCTTCGGCGGCTTCGTTGGCGTCGCGCAACTCTTTGATGGTGAGGATCATATTGCGGTCGGCCTCTTCGAGCATCTGACGGAGACTTTCGTGGCCGCCTTTTGCCGCCTCTACGGTGGCCGTCTTTTTCACCTGATCCAATGAAAAGACAGGGTCCTGGCCGATCATGCGGAGACGCTCGGCGAACTCGTCGAAGGTTTCCAGCATCTCGGCCGCAAACTCATCAAACAGCAGGTGCAGATCGCGGAACTGCGGTCCGTAGACCTGCCAGTGATAGTGCTTGTAGTTGATGAAGAGCATCAGGGCATTGGCCACCTGACGCTGCAGTTGGGTGGTCACGGGATTGTCAGGCGTGTTCAAGTGCGAGATCTCGTCAGCCGTTTCTTTCACATCTTGTAAGTGCTGTGGCATAGGAGTTACCTGCTGGGATAAAGCACGCCGCTTGCCAGATGACGAAGATTCCCTAATCGCGGAACTTTTCCGGCTGCTTACCATTTGCCTCTCCTACAAAGGCTTTCCAAACTTGGCAGCGCGATTGCTTTGTAGCGTGCAGGGGGGCCGTGAGGAACGGAAACACAAGAATGACTAAGGTGCAACAGAAACTGGATCCAACTCGCTCCGCTCGTGAAGTGGATATTCTCGAGCAGGGTTTACGCCAGCGCATTATCGGCCAGGATGAAGCCATCCGGCAGATTGTGAACATCTACCAGATGTTCCTGGCGGGTATGTCGGGCGTGCGGCGTCCGATTGGCAACTATCTCTTTCTGGGCCCGACCGGAACTGGCAAAACCCGGCTTGTCGAGGCTGTGGCCGAATGTCTCGTAGGCACGCCCGACGCCGTTATTAAGATAGACTGCGCCGAATACCAGCACAGTCATGAAACCGCGAAGCTGGTAGGGTCGCCCCCGGGTTACCTTGGTCATCGCGAAACGCCGGCACTGCTGCAGCAGAAATCGCTGAACAAGTATCACACCGAGAAGATGAAGCTGAGCTTCGTGCTTTTTGATGAGATCGAAAAGGCGAGTGACGCGCTGTGGAACCTGCTGCTGGGCATCATGGACAAGGCGACGCTTACGCTGGGCGATAACACGAGCGTAGACTTTTCACGCTGCATGATCTTCCTGACGAGTAACGTCGGGGCGTCGGAGATGGGCGCGATTTTGCGGCCGAGGCTGGGCTTCGGCTCGCGGGAAACGCAGCTGAAGCATGAAACAGGCAATTTGGAAGAAGACGTCCAGGGGCGGATTGAACGGGCAAGTTTGGAAGCCGCGCGGCGCCGCTTCACGCCCGAGTTCATGAACCGCATCGACCAGACGGTGGTGTTTCATCCGCTTGGGGAAACCGAGTTGTTCCAGATTGTCGATCTGGAGTTGAAGTGCGTGCAGCGGCGCGTGTTTGACTCGCTCCGTGAGAACGCGTTTATGTTTTATGCCACCAAGGCGGCGAAGGCTTTCCTTTTGAAGGAAGGCACGGACGTTCGCTATGGGGCCCGTCATCTGAAGCGCGCTATCGAACGCCACATTGTGTGTCCGCTGTCCAGTCTGATTGCCACGCAGCAGATTCGCGGCGGGGATCTGATTGAAGTCAACCATGAGCCTGGGGCCGCTTGCCTGACGTTCGCCAAGCAGGCGGAAGGTATTCCGAGCCAGGTGGTGGTGCGGTGTGTCGGGGAGAACATGCTTGGTGATCAGGCGATGGCCGCTGCGATGGAGGCGCCGGCGCCCGGCCTGGCGCGTACTGTTCGCAAGGGGTGAAAAGAAGTGAGCGAGCCTGCTGTTATCGACCCGGTTCAATCGGCCCGCGCGGTGGGACTACGCTATGTCACCGATGACAGGCCCGGCATCCGCCGGCGCCGTGCGGGCAAGGGCTGGGTGTTTTTCTTACCCGATGGCAAGCGTCTGCAAGATAAACAGGAGATAGCCCGCGTCCTCTCGCTGGCCATTCCGCCCGCGTGGACAGATGTATGGATTTGTCCCTCCGCGAACGGGCATCTGCAGGCGGTTGGCCGGGATGCCAAGGGTAGAAAACAGTACCGCTATCATCCGCTGTTCCGCGAAGCCCGTGATTTGACCAAGTACACGCGTATGCTGCTTTTCGGCAAAGCGCTCCCATCGCTGCGGGCGCAGGTGGAAGAGCATCTGAAGCTGCCCGGATTGCCGCGCACCAAGGTGCTGGCGGCGGTAGTGAAGCTGCTGGAACAGACATCGATTCGCGTTGGTAACGAAGAGTACGCCCGGTCGAACGAGTCATTCGGTCTTACGACTCTGCGGGACCATCATGCCGAAATCGCCGGCAGTACAGTGCATTTCACGTTTAAGGGGAAGAGCGGCATCGATCACGATGTGGAGTTGAGTGACCGCCGCGTGGCGCGCATCGTGGCTGCCTGTCAGGACCTGCCGGGCCAGGAACTCTTCCAGTACAAAGACGACTCCGGAGAACCGGCGAAGATTTGTTCGGAAGATGTGAACGCGTACATTCGGGAGATCAGTGGGGAAGATTTCACCGCGAAGGATTTTCGCACCTGGAACGGGACGAGGGAGGCGTTGTCGCTGCTGTCCTCGATTCCAACCGGAACTTCGGCCACCGAGTGCAAAAAGAATGTAGTGGCGGCGGTGAAGACGGTTGCCAACGTTCTGCGCAACCGGCCGGCGACCTGCCGCAAATACTATATCCATCCGGCGGTGTTGGAGTCGTATGTTGAAGCAACATTGGCGACTTGTCTCAACGGGGCGCAGGCCGAGCAGGCGGCGTTCGGACTATCGCGCGAAGAGGTGGCTGTGCTGCGCCTGGTGGAAGCGTACGCGGCGGGTCCGGTTGCACGCAGCAAGGCGGCATGAGCCCGAGAGTGGTGTCTGATGTGCAAGCCAATCTGACGTAGTGACGGGCAACCGTTCCGGGTCGTGGCTTCTTCAGGAGTTGCGGTCAGTTTGTCAGATCAGCGATAGGGGGGTTTTCAGGACCTATGTGCGATTATTCTTTACACGCTCATGCCAACCGTCTTGCGGCGGAAGGCGAGACGTTGGTGACCACGCGATTTCCGGGGGGCTCCATGGGGCTCGCCACGCCTTGCGAGGCGCAACTCCATCAACAGGCGGCCTGGGACCGCACCGACATGAAGCCGCTGGTAGCCGTGTGCATTCCACCCGGCGCCCAGTTGATGCTGGAGGACATTCCGGTGCGGCTGCGCCAGGAGTTCTCGATCGGAGAAACCGAGTTCGTCACGTTCACGCAGCTTGGCTTTGAAGCTTACACGCATCGGGATGGCGTCCGTTTTGAGAACGGCAGGGAAGTGCTGCTGCAAAGGTTGAACGAGAACCAGCGCGTCCGCATTCTGTCGCTCGCCAATGCCATCGAACGCCAGGAAGTGCGCACTACCAGCCGCCGCGCGGCCAATACGCCGGAGCTGGTCAACGCGCGCATGGGTTTCCTGCAACGCTGCTGGGATGCCGTCCGCAACCGCTTTGCGCCGCAGCGGGCGAAAGAGCCCGTCACCGCACAAACGGTCAGCGCCGACGAGTTCGCACACGAAGTTTAGCGCTTTTACCGCCTCACGGAAACGCTCCCTCGCGGTCGCGGCTCTGTCACAGGCGAATGGTTGCTGTTGATTGTAGAAGTTGGGGCGTCGGGGGTTCGCCCTCTATGCCCCATTTTTGTCTTCACCAGGGGTGATGTTATGAAGTCTTCTCTTGTTGTTGGCTTGTGCGCCGCGTTTCTCGCTTCCTGCCAGGCACAGGGGCCGCAAAACCGCCCAACTTCCTTTCGCACCGAATCGGTGAATGCCGCCGGCCCCGCCGTGCAGTCCTATGCCGATGTGGTGTCACGTGTCTCGCCCGCGGTTGTCACGGTGCGATCGGCGCGCCGCATGCGTGAGCCGGAGGCCTTCCCGTTCTCTTTTGGCGGCGACCCGCGTCTGCGCGATTTCTTTGAAGGATTCGGGGCGGCGCCGCGGCGTGGTCCGCAAGGCCCCCAGGGACAAGCACCGGGGCAGGGCCAGGGACAAGGCAGGCTGCAGCGAGGGCTGGGCTCCGGCGTGATCATCCGCTCCGATGGCCAATGTGTGACCAATCACCATGTGGTGGATGGCGCGGAAGAAATCAAGGTGGAGTTGACGGATGGGCGCATACTGGACGCGAAGCTCATCGGCTCCGATCCAGCCTCTGACCTGGCGCTGCTTAAAGTGGAAGCCTCCGGCCTGCCAGTCCTGCAGCTTGGTAACTCCGATGCTGTCCGCGTGGGCGACGTTGTGCTGGCGGTTGGGAATCCGCTGGGCGTGGGGCAAACCGTTTCCATGGGCATCATCAGTGCGAAGAACCGCACCACCGGCGTGGGGGAAGGCAGCTATGAAGACTTCCTGCAGACCGATGCGCCCATCAACCAGGGCAACTCCGGCGGCGCGCTGGTGAATACGGCCGGCGAGCTGGTAGGCATCAACTCACAGATCCTGTCCACTTCCGGCGGCAGCATCGGCATTGGCTTCGCGATTCCGTCGAATATGACGCGATCGGTTACCGAGCAACTGGCGGCGAACGGCCGTGTGCGCCGCGGGCAACTGGGCGTTGGTATTCAGCCGTTGACACCCGAACTGGCGCAAAGCCTGGGCATCAACAACGCCCGTGGGGTGTTGATTAACTCGGTCACTCCCGGCAGTCCCGCCGAGAAGGCCGGGATTCGCCGTGGCGACGTGATCCTTTCTCTCAACGGCCAGCCGGTCACTGATACGAATAGCCTGCGCAACCGCATCGCGGCCGCCGGTCCGAATGCTGATGTGAAGCTGGGTATTCTTCGCGAGGGGCGGGAACAGGAAGTCACGGCGCGATTGGCGGAATCGCAGGCCAGTGCGGACGCCGCCGGGCAGGATACGCCGGGCGCACCGAATGCCAATGCCAGCCAGGGGCGCCTGGGTGTTGCGGTGGAGCCCGTTACGGCCGATATGGTCCGCCAGCTCGGCCTGCGCGCCGCCGAAGGGATGCTGATCCGGCAGGTGGACCCGAATGGCGCCGCGGCTGCGGCCGGCGTCCGCGAAGGCGACGTGATCCTGGAAGTGAACCGTCAACCGGTGCGCTCGGCTGCCGATCTGGAAGGGGCTCTACGCAAATCGAGCGGCAGTACGCTGCTGCTGCTCAGTCGCGAAGGCCAGACGTTCTACATCACGGCTAAGCCACGGTAACACTGCTTGCTCACTCACGCGGGCGGCTGCGTACCCATAAGAAAGGAGTTGTCCTATGCGTTGTCTGTGCACTATCGTCCTGGCCTTTACTTTCGCGGCTTGCTCCTCGCGGCAGCCGGGCCAGGCGCTGCGTCCCGGCTTCAACATGTATTCGCCGGAGCAGGACATAGAACTGGGCCGCCAGGCCGAACAGCAGGTGCTGCGCCAGGTGCGCGTCCATCCGAACGGCAACGTCCAGGACTACATCCGGCAGGTGGGGGCGCGGCTGGTGGCCACGCCCACCGCCACCGACTATCCGTTCCGCTTTACGGTCATCCAGGAAGACAGCATCAATGCGTTTGCTCTCCCCGGCGGACCCATCTTCGTGCACGGCGGCCTGATTAAGGCCTCCGATAACGAAGCGCAGATGGCCGGCGTGCTGGCCCATGAGATCGCTCACGTCGTGCTCCGTCACGGCACCAGCCAGGCCTCCAAGGCCAATCTTCTCCAGTTGCCTGCCATGCTGGCCGGCGCCGCGCTTGGCAACAGTGCTGGCGGCGCTCTGGGCCAGCTTGGTCTTTCCGTTGCCCTGGAGTCGGTACTGCTGCGATACTCCCGCTCGGCGGAAACCGAATCGGATGCCATGGGTGCCCGCATCCTGTATGAAGCCGGCTACGACCCCTTGGAGATGGCCCGCTTCTTCCAGAAGCTGGAGGAATCCGGCGGCTCCCGTGCTCCGGAGTTTCTCTCCAGCCACCCGAATCCGGGCAGCCGCGTGCGTAACGTGTCGGCCGAGATTCGTACGTTCCCACCGAAGCGTTACCAGGCCGGAACGGGCCGCTTTGCCCAGATCCGCGGGTCGGTGTAACGTATGTGATCGTACCCACTTAGTGAGGGGGAAAAACCTTTTCTCCCCCTTCCTCACTTTTCTACGTCCACGCTTCCGCCCTCCCAGCCTCTACTTTCACCTCCACTTACTCAGGTACATACCTGTCTTCACAGGTACTTACCTGATTTTCCACAGCTCCCGCTATCTTCTGGTAAGTCAGATGCTTCCCTTGTGAGATATGCAGTGCAATCTGCGCAAGGAGCATCCAAACCAGTGTCTGGGCAGGTCTTAATTACTGGCGGTGCCGGCTTCATCGGCTCTCACCTTACCAATGAGCTTCTCCGTCATGGCTACCGGGTTCGCATTCTGGACAGTCTGATTCCGCAAGTGCATGGGCCTGGTCATCGCAGGCCTG
>JAEUQF010000277.1 GCA_016789745.1 Bryobacterales bacterium | reverse complement strand
TGGCGGCCGGCTACGATCATCCCGACTTTATCTATGCGTTCTCGCCGAAGCCGTTTCTGATGCTGTCGGCGATTCGCGATTTCTTCTCGATTGAAGGCGCGCGCGCCACCTATTCCGAGGCTTCGCGTGTGTATGATTCGCTGGGCGTGGCGGCGAAGTTCGGCAAGTTTGAAGCCGATGACGGCCATGGCTACACGCAGCCCCGGCGCGAGGCGGCCTATCGCTGGTTTACGAAGTGGCTGAAGGGCGCGGAAGATATAACGCCGGAATCGCCTGTGCGGCTGTTGTCGGAGACCGAAGCCAACTGCACGCCAACCGGCCAGATTGCCACGTCATTAAAGGGGCACACCGTACACAGCCTGAACCTGGCGCGTTGGAAGGAGCTGCGCAAGCCGGGGTCGCTGGAGGACGTGAAGCGATTGACGGGTTTTCAGGCCAGGCTGGATGGCGTGAAGGCACGGTCGTATGGGACGCTGGCCGTGGCGCCGGGCATCGTGGCGGAGAAGTACCTCATCGAGCCGGAGAAGGGAATCGTGCTGCCGGCGTTGTTGTACCGGGGCGAAGGCGGCAGTAAGAAGGACGCGGTGATCCTGGCGCACGGTCGCGGCAAGGTGGCGGTGCGGGCGGAGGCGCTGGCGTTGGCGAAGGCGGGCAAGGTGGTGCTGGCGGTCGACCTGCGCGGGATGGGCGAAACGTCGAACGGGCATCGCGAACGGAGCGGCGATTGGTCGCGGTATCTGGGGGATTATGAGTCGGCGCAGATTGCGTTTCTGTTGAATAAGCCGCTGGTGGGGATGCGGGCGGAGGATGTGTCGGCCGCGGTAACGTTCCTTGCGGGGCGCGCTGATGTGGATGCCGCCAAGATCCGTGTGCATGCGTTCGAAATGGCGGCGGTGCCGGCGCTGCATGCGATGGCGATGGATACGCGGATCGCGGCGTTAACCGTGGAGCGGATGGTGCAGTCGTATGAGTCGATCATTCGCGGGCGGATTCATCGCGGGCAGACGGAGAACATTGTCGTGGGGGCGCTGCGGCACTATGATCTGCCGGATTTGATCAATTGGAGTTCGCCGCGGAAGGTGACGGTGGTGGATCCGCTGAATCCTCTAGGGCAGTTGGTGACGCCTTAGTTCGCCGAAATTGGCGGTGTGCCCGTGGAGATTGCTAACTTGCCGGCAACGTCACTACCGTCGCCGGTAATAACTGATTCGGAAAACGTGAAACGTCCGCTGCTTACCCTCGACAGTATTGATGGAGATCAATGGCACGTCCAGGTCTTGGTGGTCTCCAGGCGGCGCGCCAAACAGACGATTCCTGTTTCCGGTGCGCCACTGCCAATCGGCGAATGCCTCCTTGGCGTTTTCTTCTAACCGGTCGCGGTCGAAAGTTTCCGGAAAATGGCACACGTACTCAGCCGACTCGCGATAGTTGTCGCCCGGATCGCCACGTTGGAGTTCCACATAACAGAAGCGCGCGCCAGGCAACTTTTCCGCCTTATCATACGTGCGCCTGGAACCATCGCTCTCTGTCATTGAGCCGCGTGCGGACGCGAATGAAGATTTGGCATCGCGAACCAGACGTTGCATCAAACGGACATCGGCCGGACCGGCTGCCCGCGAGGGGGAACCTTTATACCCTGAAGCATCAGGGCGCGACGCGTCCGCGCCAGGTGCTGGAACCGTGCGCGCGAAATCCTGCGAGGCCCGAAACGCGACCGTGAAGTTGACCCCTTGCAGTTGGAAGCCTCGGAGGAAAGCGTTCATCCGTTCCTGTGGGGTGCCATGGTGGCCTTCTTCGTTGAACTGATAGTCACCCTTACTGAAGAAGGCGCGGGCTCCCTGCTCGAGCGCTGCCCGGCTATAGCCAGACAACATATCGCGATTGCCCATATACCAGCCGGCGATGAAGTCCGCTTGCAACTCGGTAACCTTGCCAGGCATGCGCGCCCCAAATCGGAACTGCGTAATGTGGCCGAACTCATGCGCCAGAATCGCTGGGATAGAGAAGTTGAAACCCTTGCTGGTGTTCCACTCCTCTGTTAGAAGGCGATACCCGAACAGAACCGTCCCATCCGTCAGGCCATTGACCGACTGTGGTGTGGCGTATGCATTGCTGCCGTTACGATCGTCAAGGATGAAGAGGCCAGGTCTGACGCCCATAACCTGGCTGAGCAACTGGTACTCGCGTGTGAAAGCGCTATCCAGTCGTACGTTTCCGGTGGTTGGGGAAAAGCCTCCCAGGGAACCGCTGGACTGTCCGGCGGCGAGAAGACACCCCTCCGCGCGAAGTTGACCGGTGCAGCCGGCCAGGATCGCCACCCCAAAGACGAGCAGGGAGAAAGAGGTTGACCGCCAAATCATTCCGCAAAACTACCATACAGCGAACCGCGACGGATTTATTGCGGTTTTTACTCCGTATTCGCACAAACCGCGGCAATGCTGAGACTCAGTCCTGCCACCGCCAACACCGCCGACGGCAAAAGCGTGTGACCGCCGGCCACCGCACACGCCGCTAAGCCAAAGCTCGCCAGTCCGTTAAGCAGGGCCGTCCGGCGGCGGAAGCGCGTTTCGCTGTCTTCCCGCGCCGCGGCCAGCACCCGTGCGGCGAGCCCCGCGGGAGCCTGCGCGTCACGCAGTCTTTCGAAACCCTCTTCGAATGGCTCCATGTTTAGCGCTCTCCTTTCTCTACGATGCCACGATCGGCGAACCAGTCCGCCAGCGCCTTCCGGGCGCGATGCAGCCACGTCTTTACGGTCCCCAGCGGCACGCCCATGTGCCGGCTGACATCCTCATAGCTCTGCTCTTCGAGATAAAACAAAGTGACGGCTTCGCGTTGTGGGGCATCCAACGCCTGCAGCGCGGCCAGTAGGTCACTGTAGTCGGAAGGCGCGGCGGGTGCGGGGCGTGCGGCCAGCACATCCGCCGGATCCTCCCGCCGGTTGGCGCGCCGTTCCATCAGCGTCAGGCAGCGGTTCCGGCACACTGTATAGATCCACGTGCCCAATTGCGACTCGCCTCGAAAGCTCCCCATATGCCGCCACAGCCGCAGCAAAGTCTCCTGCGCCGCATCTTCGGCCAGGCCTGGATCGCCTGTCATGGCCAAGGCCAGCCGGTAGATGCGGTGCTGGTAGGCATACACAATCGCCTCGAAGGCTTCCTCGACACGTCCGGCCCGGAGCAGTTGTTGGATCTCGGAGTCGGTGCGGGCCATGAAGCTTTCTGACCCCGGCAGGTGCCACAAAAGTTTCGCGATCATCTGAAACCTTCTAGGCCGGGGGCAAGGTCAGAAGAGGCGAATATGGAACCCGCATCGTTCGCCGTACTCGTCGTAATGTTTTTCCTCACGCTCGCCATCATCTGGTACCGCCTGCGGGTGGAGCGATGGAAGCATGAGGAACGCATGGCCATGATCGAAAAGGGCGTGTCCCCGCTCTTGCCGCCTTCGCGAGCGCATCGGTATAGCCTGTGGGGGCAGTTGTTTCTGCTGGTCGGACTGGCGCTGCTGGTGGTCGTGCTGGGCTATGGTTTCGGAAGCGCGCACTATTTGCCGGAGGCCGACAAGTTTGCCCGCATGCAGGAGTATCAGAAAGAGAAGGTCCCACCGGAAACGCTGCAGCGCATCCGGCGGGAACTGGATGAGACGCGCATCTACGATATTGACCCATCGGCGGCGTGGTTCGCGCTGCTGCCCTGCACCATCGGGATCGGCTATCTGCTGATGGCCCGCATGGAGCGCCGCCGCGAATAGCGTCTCCCTTCACAGCATGCGCCAGAAGGACTCGCGCGGTTTGGCCATTTTGAAGCCGCGATACCAGCGGCACACCGGATACAACGCTACCAGCACCACGGCCCACACGACGTAAGCCATCTCTAGCGATCCGGCTTCCTTGAACAGGAAGAATCCGATCAGCCCAAGGGTCCAGAAGTGGACGACGTAGTAGAACAGAGGCGTCTGGCCGAATACCATCAGCGGCGATGCCGGTGCCTTCAGGGCCGGCAGGCGTTCCAGCACGCTCAGCAGAAGCAGGTTCAGCCCCACCGACATCAACCAGAACACCGCCGACGGTGGATACTTCACGTTGTTGAGGAACTCGATCCAACTGCCATCTCGCGGCGGCCGGATGTTCCCCCAACCGCCGCCAGCCCGCAACGCCACCGCCACGGCGACCATCGCGAGCCCGACCATCCACACCCGGCTCGACGCACGCTCCGGATTCTGCCGCCACCAGTAGCCGAAGTACATGCCGGCCGCCGCCACGCCCAGCCACGGAATGATCGGATAGATCACGATCACGTGCTGGCTCAGGCCGGCGGTCAGCAGCAGCGTGGCCCACAGCGGCCCGGGCTTGCCGTCGGCCGGCAGCATGCCATGCGTAATCAGCAGGCTGGCCGCGCATACCAGCAGCCACACCCAGGGCTTCTCCTTGAACCACAACAGCAGGCCGCAGAGCATCATCACCAGCCCCAGCGTACTGAGCACGATGAGTCCCCAGTACAACGAGGAGCCATCAATCGGCGGCGGTGCCGTGATGCGGCTCAGGCGCACCGCCGGCGGCTTCAGCGTTTCCTGGAAAAACAAGATGGGCCCTTCGAACACCTGCGCCAGGGCAAAGATCGTCAATCCGCGTAACACCGTACGCCGCACCGCGGAGCCCTGCTGCGAAGCCGCATACCAGTAGATGCCCGCGCCCATCAGGAAGAAGAAGCCAGGCGCGCACAGATGCGTGATCCAGCGCGTCAGGAAGGGAAACGCAGAGTTATAAATACTCATCGCGCCAGCCCAGAATTCGCTGCCGTGCTGGCGGGCAATTGTCGCGCTGGCATGGTCGATAGCCATGATCATCATGATCAGGCCGCGCAGCGCGTCCACCGATTCGTAACGCCGGCCGGGTGTGCTCATTCGTGGGTCGAACGTTGGGCTTGCAGCGGCAGATAGGCGGCGCCGAACAGGCCGGC
The DNA here is from genome assembly GCA_016789745.1 of Bryobacterales bacterium. GTDB lineage: Bacteria > Acidobacteriota > Terriglobia > Bryobacterales > Bryobacteraceae > CADEFT01. The sequence continues at coordinate 461 of JAEUQF010000277.1, read as the reverse complement.
CTCATTGCCGAGGATGGCCTTGTCGATGCGGGTCTCGGTATTGCGATAGGTGAAACTGCGTTTCCTGACCTCTGCCTCCAGCGCCGGATAGAAAAACTCCCACGCCGCCAGGGCGCCGCCGCTCATCAGGTACAGCGGGTAGTTGAAGACATTGATCAGCATCGCGATGGCAATGCCCAGCGCCTCGCCCATGGAGGCGAATATCCGCCGCGCGCGCTCATCGCCGGCCACCGCCAGATCGTACACGTCCTTCGATGTGAGGTTGTCGCCCAGCGCCAGCAGGTTCGCCATGCTCTCGACAGCCGTCGCCGAGGCGTGCTTTTCCAGGCAGCCGACATTGCCGCAGCCGCAGGGATTGCCGTTCGGCACCACCGTGAGATGTCCCAGTTCGCCCGCCATGCCGACCGCGCCGTGCAGCACCCGCCCATGGGAGATGATGCCCCCGCCGATGCCGGTGCCCA
>JAEUQF010000318.1 GCA_016789745.1 Bryobacterales bacterium | reverse complement strand
TCCTATCCGCAGAACTGTTGAAACTCGCCGAATAATGCTCGATCGTCGCCAGCAAAGGGCGAGGCGCCACCGCGATATGCAGGTCCGGATGATCAATCCCCCGTGCCGCACCCGGAAACAGGTTCTGCTCCACGTCCGATGGCCCCAGCGGCCCCTGCGGCGATAGCTGAATCGGCCACCGTCCCCGCGTCCCGCCTTCATGCACCACGGCACAGGCAATCCGCTCATCCACGGCACTCGTGAACATCGTCAACGTGCCGCCACCGGAATGGCCCGTACACCCAATCCGCGACCCATCCACCTCCGGCCGCGTCAGCAGGTAGTCCACCGCCCGCATCGCGTCCCACACCCGGTACCCCGTCAACGTCTGCCCCAGCAGGATCTGCAACTGCCCCGGCATCGAATGCTCCATCGTGGCGTTGAAGCCCTCGGAACTGTCCGTCTCCGGATTCCAATACTGCCGCCGCTCACCCTGCCCGATCGGGTCAAAGGCCAACACCACGAAGCCCGCCTTCACCAGGCTCAGATAAGCCAGTTGGTACGAAGGCAACATGCGCGCCAACGGATAGTGCCCGCACGGCGAGATAATCCCCGGCGCCTTCGCCGCCCCAGTAGGCACATACAGGTTGCCCGTCACCCAGAAGTTCGGCCGGCTCTGGAACATCACGTTCTCCACGCGATATCCCTTGCGCTCGATCACCTTCACCACTTCCGGCCCCAGCGGATTCCTCTCCGGAAACCCGCCCACCATCTCTACCACCTGCTTCCGGATCTCCCGGTTCCGCGCATGCAGGGCCTCTGCCGTCGTGATCGCCGCCCGCTTCTGATCCCACTCGGCAGCAAGCTTGTTCAGACGCCCAACCAGGAACGCCGCCAGCATGTCCGGATACTGCTCTTCATACCCGGCGCCCCGCACAGGCAGCGCCTGCAGCAATGACACGGCCCCGGCCTGCCTCACGAACTGCCGTCGATCCATTGCGCCTTGCCTTACACGATGCCCGGAATCGGCTTGCGTCCCGTCGGGAAGCCTTCCAACCCCACACCCAGAACATCGTTGGCCACGCTCAGATACAGGTCGCCCAGCGTCCCCGCCGCCTTGGTATGCGTCCCCGTCTTGAGCTTCTTCGAATACCCCGCCACAATCGCCGGCAGTCCGTTGTTCTTATGCGGATTCGCTTCCGCATGCTCATGCACGTACAGCAGGCAGGTGTGATCCAGCAGCGTCCCATCGCCCTCAGGCACCGACTTCAGCTTCGCCAGCAGATACGCGAACTCCTCCACGTGCCAGCGGCAGATGTCCCGCATGATCCGCTGCCCCTGCGGCGTCTCGGCCGCCGTGTGCGTATAGTCGTGATGCCGCAGCGTCGTGTACCCGAGCCACGGCAACCGCACCAGGCTCTGGCACTTGGTCAGCATATAGCTCGCCACCCGCGTCTGCCGCGAGGCCAAGGCATGCACCAGCAAGTCCGACTGGATCTTCGCAATCCGCGGATAGTCCTTCACATCCCCACCCAGCGGCGGCTCCTTCGCTTCCCGATACTCCGGCGGCAGGCTCGCAATCGACCGCTCCAGATCCCGCACCGCCGCCAGATGCTCGTCCATCCGCTGCTTGTCCGTCTTGCTCAGCGCCGGCTGCAGATCCCGGAAGTCTTCCTGCACCGCATCCAGAATGCTCTGTTTGCCTTCCACCCACGCCTGCTCGCGCGTCCCGAACATCCGGTTGAACAGGTTGTGCGGAATCAGCTCCGGAGGCAGCGCCCGTTCATAGCCCGCCCAACTCAGGTTGCGCTGAATGCTCTCCCCATGCGACTCCTGGCACACCCCAATCTGCAGCGAGCGGAACCGCGAATCGCCCCCCAGCTTCGCCGCAATCATCTGGTCAATCGAAACCCCACCGGAGCCGCGCCCCGTGAACGACGTGCCCGATACCAGAGCGCTCATCGACCGGTGGTGATCATTCCCCGGCCCCGGCATCCGCGCCGCCGGATTATCCAGCCCGCTCAATACATGGATCTGATCCCGGAACGGCAGCAGCGGGTTCAGACACGGCGTCATCGCGAACTCCGGGCCTGTCTCGGCCGGAATCCAGAACCGCTCCGGCACGCCATTACCGTTGAACCAAAAGACAAAGCGCGAAGGAATTGGCTTGGCCGGCTCTTTACTCCCGGCAGGCGCCGCATAAGCCGTGCCGTGCGGATTGAGCAATGCCTCCAGCGGCGGCAGCCCGATGCGCACCAGCGCTCCACCCATGCCGATCCCACGCAGGAACCGGCGCCGTCCGAGTGTCTCTTTCCAGGCCATCAATTCACTCCTTTCGCCAGCGCGGTGGCGTAGTAAGTCATGAGCTCTTTCCAGTGGAAGCCGGAGTTGCGGAACACCTCCACGCCGGCCTTGATCAGCGGCTGATCGGCGTTCGTCTCGCCTCGCCCGAACGCGTAACGGAACAGCTGCTTTGCCATGCATTCCTGACAAACCGGACTACTGGCCAGGATGCGGCCCAGTTCCTTGGGCGACGTGAAGTCCGAGTTCGGGATTCCATTCACCGATGCGCTCGGATCAATCTCGATTTCCAGCCGCGTCGGTCGCATGCGGCGGTCCGGCGGCATCACCATCACCTTCTGCTTCTTCTGATACTGCCCAATGGCATCGAAACGCTCAAAGCCAAAGCCGATCGGGTCAATCAGCACATGGCAGCCCGAACAACTCCGGTTGATCATGTGCTCCTGCAGGCGCTGGCGATTCGTCATCGGCTTGGCCACCGTCACCGGAGGCAGCGTCGCGTTCACACCCGGCGGTGGATCCGGCACCTTCTGGCACAGCAACTGGTCCCGTACAAACAGCCCACGCACCGTCGGCGACGTCTCTCCCGGCTTGCTCGTCATCGCCAGAAACGCCGCCTGTCCCAGCACGCCGGAGCGCTCCGAATCGGCCGGAAACTGCACCTTGGCGAACTCCGAAGGCGGCGCCGGCAGGCCATACAGCGTCGCCAGATCCGAGTTCACAAACGCATAATCGGCACGGAAGAAGTCCATGAAGTCGCGGTCATTCCATACCAGGTCGGCCACCAGCCGCCGCGACTCTTCGGTCATCGCTGTCGCCAACTGCAGGTTGAACTGCGGATACAGATTGCGATCCTTCACCGCGTTGAGCACCA
>JAEUQF010000275.1 GCA_016789745.1 Bryobacterales bacterium | reverse complement strand
TTCTTAGTCTCCTGCTCCAGCTCGCTGAGCGTCCGGTAAGTGAAGTGTCTCATCCTTTTTCCCGTGCTTGGGTAGCAAAGCAATGGCTACGGCTCCAATGGCCGCCATTACGAACACTGCTACAAGCGCTTGGTTATAGGTTCCCATACTCTGCTGCAAGCGGGAAACCACGTACGGGAACCAGGTCTGGCCGATGGTGTCGGTGGGCAGGATGATCGCCATCACGCGGGCAAGGCTGTTGACGCCGAACTGCTCGGCCGCCATCAGCGGAATGAGCATGTAGTCGGCACCCATGCCAAAGCCGAACAGGATGGCGAAGACATAAATGCTGCTCGGGTTGTCGGGCTTCACCAGCAGCAGCAGCGGGATGGTGCCGGCCACCAGCAGATAGGTGGCGGTCATGACGATCTTCTTCGAGTAGCGATCGGCCAGCCAGCCGATGAGCAGGCGGCCGGCGATGGACGAACACAGAATCAGGAAGCTGGCCTGCGCCCAGGCAGCGTCGCGCGCGGCCTGATCCGTGAATCCCTGCTCCTGGAAGATGAACTTCATGTGCTGGTTGATGGAGCCGATGGAGCCGATCGAACAGGCCGACCCGATCAGCAGGAGCCAGAAGGCCAGTGATCCGGTGAGGGCACTAAAGGGCAGCGGCGCGCGCTTGGTCTCTTCCGCCGCAACAGCCGCGCCATCGGGGTTCTGCCCGATGTCAGCGGGGCGGTTCTTCACAAACAGCAGCGTCAGCGGCCACACCATCAGGACGATGCCGCCGACAACCAGCAGCGTCGTATGGAAGTTGCTGGCTTGTGTGATGCCCTTCACCAGGAAGGCGCCCAAGGAGCCAACCAGGCCAACGCCGACGTAGCAGATGCCCATCGCCAGGCTGCGGTTCTTACGGAACCACTGCGAGATCAGCACCTGGTGCGGGATGGGGCCGCTGAAGATGTAGCCGATGGTGTACACGAACCACAGGAAGTAGTAGACGTTCAGGCTGCCGGGCATGAACGCGAAGCCGAGAAACGCGCAGGCGGTGAAGGACGAGCCGATCAGCAACAGCGTCTTCGGCTGGAAGCGATGCACCAGCACCGGGCCTACCCACAGTGTGAACAGAGCCGCCAAGGGGAAGCCGAGCGTGATGTCGGGCTTGGACCAGCCAAACTCCTTCGCATAGTAGTCGTAGAAGAAGGGCATGTTGTAGTACGGCAGCCCGGTCGACAATCCGAAGGTGAGAACGGCGGTGGCGACGATGAACCAGCCGTAGAAGCGTTGAGCAGTGGGCATTGAAGAGAGTCCTGAGGCGGCGATCTTAAGCTTTGGTTATATCACAGAGGGTGCGGGTCACCGTGGTCTTCGCTGGTCTTATCGTCCTGGATCTCCCAGCGGAACTTCGGCAGTGTCCGAAACCGCAGATGGTCCGGGAACTTTGGAAGCGCGAGGAGAATCGCCGCGGCCTCAGCGAGCACCTCTCGCGCGTCCCGCACTGGACCCGCTTCTGCCCCGCGCACCCCGACGCTCATGGCCTTGATCTGCTTCTCCTGTTCGAGGGTCCGCTTCAACAGCGCCTCCAGCCGGCGGTCGAAGTCAGCAGGGTCGAAGGACCGTTCCATAGCCCGATCATACCCTTTCCCTCGTAGGCAGTGCTAAGATCGCTCTCTGGTCTGCCGTGCTTGAAAAGATTGATCTAAATCGCACTCTTGATGAGGCGGAATACAAAAAGCGCGTCCCGGAATTGCGCTCCAGGTTGTATAGCTTGCAGCGCAAGTGCTGGGATGCGAGATTGCCCGTCCTTCTGGTCTTTGAAGGCTGGGGCGCCTCCGGCCGCGGGGCGATGGTGAATTTCCTGACGCAGCATCTGGAGCCGCGTGTCTTCAAGCTGCACATGATCCTGGAGCCGCGTACTTTCGAGGTGTCCATGCCCTGGCTGTGGCGCTTCTGGACGAAGATCCCGGCCTACGGCGAGATGGCGATCTTCGATCAGAGCTGGTACCGGCGAGTGTTGATCAACCGCGTGGAGCGGCAAGCCAGGCGCCTGGAGTGGCAGCAGGCCTACGAGGACATCAACGACTTTGAGCGGGCCCTCACCGACGACGGCGCGCTGATCATCAAGTTCTTCCTGCATATCAGCAAGCAGGAGCAGGAGCACCGTTTGAAGAAGCAGGCCAAGGATCCGCTGTCGCGGCACATGCGCGATCCGGAGGACCGGTTGCAGTTGAAGAAGTACAAGTCCTACGCCAAGGCTGTGGAAGAGATGCTGATGCGGACCGAGACCGAGTGGGCGCCGTGGAACATCATCGAGGCGGAACATCACCGCTGGGCGCGTGTGCGTGTGTTTGAATGCGCGATCGCGAGGATGGAGAAAGCCCTCGAGGAGAGGAAGCGCCGTGCTTGAGAGCATCGATCTGACACACAAGATTCCGGAGAAGGAATACATCCACCAACTGCCGCTGCTGCAGGCGCAACTGCGTGAACTGGCGCTGCAGCTCTACCTGCGCAAGCGCAGCCTGATCGTGGTGTACGAAGGTTGGGACGCGGCCGGCAAGGGCGGCAACATCCGGCGCGTGACGGCGAAGCTGGATCCGCGCGGCTATGAAGTGTTCGCCATCGCGGCGCCGAGCGGCGACGATAAGCTGCATCACTACCTGTTTCGGTTCTGGCGGCGCATGCGGCCGCCGGAAGAGAAGCAGGTGCTGATCTTCGACCGCAGCTGGTACGGACGTGTGCTCGTCGAGCGCGTGGAAGGCTTCGCCAGGGAGCACGAGTGGAAGCGCGCTTACCGGGAGATTAATAACTTCGAGCGGCAGTTGACTGACGCCGGCGGCATCGTGGTGAAGTTCTGGATGCATATCTCGCCGGAAGAGCAGTTGAAGCGCTTCAAGGAGCGCGAAGACAAGCCCTATAAGTCGTGGAAGATTACCGATGAGGACTGGCGGAACCGCGACAAGTGGCCGCAGTACATCGAAGCCGTGGAAGAGATGCTGGTGAAGACCAGCACGCTGCGGGCGCCATGGGTGATCGTCGAAGGCAACTATAAGTGGTGGGCACGGGTGAAGTGCCTGCGTGAGTTAGTGGGCCGGCTCAGCCGCGAGTTAGGGTATAAGCCCAGTGACCTTCGAGCCAGGGCAGATACGCATTAGCCGTTACTTGGTCCACTTCTTACGATCGTACTTATAGGTCTTCCAGCTCTCGGCGGCGCGTCCATTTTCGTCCCAGACGACCCGCCCCTTGCGAACCGTAAGTTCCGCGGCGATGCGTTGGGTGCCCGGATAGGAGGCGCCGGCCGAATCGATGAAGCCGAACTGACCTTTGTCGACGCGGAGCACGGCGATGTCGGCTTCGGCGCCCACGTCCAGGTTGCCGAGGTCGGTGCGCTTGATCTCCTTAGCGGGGTTCCAGGTGGACATCGCGATGACTTTCTCGATGGGCACGTTCAGGTTGAGAACGCTGGACATGGAGTTGGCCATAGTTTTCATGCCGCCGTTCATGCTGCCCGAGTGGACATCGGTGGAGATGGAGTCCGGCAGAAAGCCCTGCTGGATGGCAGGCGCCGCGACATACCAATAGAAACTGCCGGCGCCGAAGCCAAGGTCGAAGATGACACCGCGTTTGCGGCCGGCGAACATGGCAGGGTTGACCTTGCCGTCGGCGAGCAGTTCTTCACGATGGCCGGAGAAACAGTGGGTGTAGATGTCACCGGCACGCAGTTTGTCCTGCAGCAGGTCCTTGATGTTGCGCACGTTATTGAGATAGCCGAAGTCCACCATCACGGGCATGTCGGCTTCCTTGCCCGCCTTGACGGCGGCGTCGATGCTCTCCCAACCGGGGCCGCCGAAGTGGGCGGACTTGAAGCCCACGATGGTGCCTTTGTACTGTTTGGCGGTACTGGCAGCGGCGGCGGCATCGAGTTCGGCAAGCATATCCTCGCGCCCTGTACCCATGCCGGAGCCCGAGATGTTGAGCAAGGCCAGCACGCGGGTCTGGGCCTTGTCGATGACGCGGGCCTTGAAGTCCGGGAAGGTCTTATAGCCGGAGGTACCGGCGTCGACCATGGTGGTGACGCCCGTGCGGAAGCTGTGCGCATCGGCCTGGACGCTGCTATCGCGCTCCTTCTGTTCGGGCCGCGTATAGACGTGGACATGCAGGTCGATCAGGCCTGGCGTGACCAGCAAGCCGGCGACATCGACGACTTTGCGTGCCTGGTTTGGCGGGATGTTCGCGGCGACGCGGGCAATCTTGCCACCGGCAACGGCGACATCGCGGACCCCATCCAGGTTGTTCTTCGGGTCAATGACACGGCCGCCTCTGAGCAGCAGGTCGTAAGTCTGTGCCGGCAAGAGTCCGGCACAGGCGAGCAGGAGAGCAAGAGTGAGGAGCTTCATGACGTGCAGCCCGCACTAAACACGGGTGAGGATAAGATATCGCACGTCGGCGACCTCCGGGCCGTTGACTTTGAGGGCGCGGAGCGTGATGAGGCCGCGGGCGGCTGGCAGGCGGATGACGCCAAGTTTCAAAGGCCGGAAGGCCTTCGCGTACGATTCGGTGCCGCGGTTGTGGCGGTCTTCCTTCATACCGTAGAGCGGCGGGTTATGGGCTTCGGCGATCATGCGTTCGAGCTTGGCGCCGGCGAACGATAGCTCGATGGTGGAGCCTGCCTGCGGCGCGGTGTAGTGCAGCACGGCTTCGTAGTCGCCGGCCTGCGCCACTTCGATGTCCCACGTGATGCGGTCCTCGGGGCTGCTCCACTTGGTGAAGTAGGAACTGTTGGGGGCGCGGTTGCTGCGCTCGATGCCGCCGGTGGAGTTGCCGTCGCGCGCTGGCAGGTAGGTCATGCGGGAGTGGCCGACGGGGTAAGGGCGATTGTCGGGGCCTTTGGGGAGCACTTCGGCGGACCAATCTTTGATTGCCTTCTGCAGGCGGGCAACCACCTTGGGCTGTGCGGCGGCGATGTCCTGCTTCTGGCCGGGGTCGGCCACCATGTCGTAGAGGCGCCCTTCGTCCGTGAGGCGGTACTGTTGCGTGCGGACGCTGGTGCGCTTGGCCCAGTGGGAGAAGATCATGCGGTCCGGCCACTGCACGGGCTTGTCGAGCAGCAGCGGGCTGAGATCCTTGCCATCGAGCGGCTTCGCGGCCTTGATGGGAACGCCGGCCAGTGAGGCGAGCGTGGGGAACAGGTCGATGGCGCCGGCGATCTGGGGGATGGTGCGGCCGGGCTTGATGCGGCCGGGCCAGCGGAGCAGTAACGGCGACCGTACGCCGCCTTCATCCACCTGGCCCTTGCGGCCCTTCATGCCGCCGTTCCACCGCCAACTGTTCGGCCCGTTGTCGCAGAAGTAGAGCAGGATGGTGTCGTTGTCCAGGTTGAGTTGTTTGAGTTTGGCCTGGATGCGGCCGACGTTCCAATCGATGTTCTCCACCATGGCGAGAGCGGCGCGCGTCATGGTGACCTCTTCGAGTTCGGGGTTAGTGGCTTTGAGCTTGGGCTCGAAGCCGGCGAACTTATCGAAGTACTTGTCGGGCACCTGCATCGGTGAGTGCGGGGTGTTGTAGGGAATGTAGCAGAAGAAGGGCTTGGCGCGGTTCTGCTCCAGGAAGGCCATGGCGTGGTCGGTGAGGTCGTCGGTGATGTAGCCCTTGCCTTTGGTGAGTTGGCCGTTGTGGTCCATCTCCGTGTCGAAGTAATGGGCCCAGTGGCCGGAGGTGAAGCCGTAGTATTCGCGGAAGCCGCGCGAGTTGGGATGGTAGGGAGCCTGCGAGCCGTTGTGCCATTTGCCAAACGCGGCGGTGGCGTAGCCTGCCTGCTGGAAGCTTTGGGCGATGGTGTGTTCGTCCAGATTGAGGCGCTCCTGTCCGGTGGAGACGCCGCGGACGCCGCCGCGCGGATGGTACCGGCCGGTGAGGAACTCGGCGCGGGTGGGGGCGCAGACCGGGCAGACGAAGAAGCGGTCGAACTGCACGCCTTGGCGGCCAATTTGATCGATGTTGGGGGTGTTGAGGTTGGTGTTGCCGTTGATGGAGAGGTCGCCCCAGCCCTGGTCATCGGCCAGGATCACGACGATGTTGGGGCGGCGCTTCTGTTGTGCGGGAAGCAGCGATGGGCCGGCGGCAAGGGCGCCGAGGAGGGCACGTCGGGAGACGGGAGGGATGGCGGACATCCCTCCTACGATACAGCAGGTGGTCAGACGTATTTGCGTTGGAGCTGGAACTCTCTCACAGCCACAAGACACGGGAGGATTCGGTCACACCGAGATACCCGGCAACTTCCTCAGAGTGTCGTCCTAGGCAGGCGAGGAGTTTGACCTCGAATGGGTAGCTGGAACCAAACGCGATAGCGTCGACGGACCGATTCGACGTCAGGAGGCGCAGATTGCAGAGCGCCTGTCTGAACTCATTGAAGTACCAGGCCCCATCGAACTCAAGGTGGTAGGCAAACCCCTCGGTTGGGATGAAGAGGATTCGGTGCTGACCCGTATCGTCGCCCCCGCACTGCCGCTTCTTGAGCTTCTGAACGAGACGAGTCTTAAGGAAATGCGCAAACATACCTTCGGGTCGATGACCAGTCACCGACGTCCGGTAGGATATGTCGCGAAGCGGCAGATGACTGGTCGAGCGCTGCTGGTTCCAAACAGCAATCTCCCAATTCCCGGTAGGTACCTGTGGGTCTGGCAAAGACTCGAAGTGATGGCCAGAGGGTAGTGACGCAAATTTCGCGACCAGCGCAGCGATGCTGTCGATTGTGCCGGCCCGCGTCTTTGGGCAGATGTATCGGTTGGCAACGTCCCATGGATTGGAGTTGAACGAAGGCTTGAGGAAAAACTCAGCGCAGTAATCAAATGGGATATCGAGGTGGGATAGGTGGAGGCACAGTTCCTCTGTCAGTCGGTCCGATCCCAGCCAGTCTCTTGGCATGTACACCTCCAAGACAAGCGGCCCTGAAGGGGTATCAACGTAAACGTCTGGAACCGATGCTGCACCCTTGCTCTGATCGGGGTTGCGAGGCGCGAGCCCCATCCTAAACAGCCGCTGTGCAAGTCGGAGGACGGGAATGTGGGATTGAAACTCGAATAGCGAACGCGTCTGTATCAGTGCGGTCTGCATCCAGCCATGCTGCCCACAATCATCCATGCAGGTAAGGAGCTCTTGCATGTGATGGCTGTATGTTGCTTCGACTAACACTCGATACAGCTGCTGGGGCGACTTCCGCATACCTGGATAGGCGGCGGATGGGATACCGTCGCGTGAGGGTCTCAGGTGTCGAGCTAGGATTGGGAACTTAGGAAGGAATTGCTCGACTTCGCTTGGGTTATAGAGATAGTCCAGCAATACCTCCACGCTAGCAGAGACAGGAACGACAAGGCTACAGAGAATTTGGGCGCCGGAAGTCCCTGGGCCATGGTGCGGACGCCAGCCAGAGGAGGAGGGCTAAGTTGATGGGTGGGACCAGGGCGGCCAGGCCGAACAGGAGGATGGCGGGGGCGGAGTAGCCGGCTCGGGCGGCCAGCCTGGCGATGCAGAAGGCGAACAGCGGGACGGCGAGGAACACCAGGTACGCGACTGGGGAGAGGCGCATACCCGCGAGTATATACGAACGCTAGGTGTAGATTTCGGGGACCAGGTTTCCGGCTACGATGGTGGGGCGTTCGGCTCTCCCATTGTGCATAAACGTGAGGTTCAGGTGGTTGAGCCCCAGCATATGCAGGATCGTGGCGTGGATGTCGTGGACATGGATGGGTCTCTCCACGGCGCGGAGGCCGATTTCGTCCGTGGTGCCCACGTACTTGCCGGGACGGGCGCCGCCGCCTGCCATGAAGATCGTGAAGCCCCAGGGGTTGTGATCGCGGCCGTCACCGGCTTCATTGAACGGCGTGCGGCCGAATTCCCCGCCCCAGACGACGAGGGTATCGTCCAACATGCCGCGAGCCTTGAGATCGGCGATGAGGCCGGCGATGGGCTTGTCGGACGACCGGCACATGCGGCCATGGTTGCCTTCCATGTCGGTATGGGAATCCCACTGGCTGCCGCTGCCCGAGTAGGCTTCGACAAAGCGGACCCCGCGTTCCACCAGGCGGCGCGCCAGCAGGCAATTGGCGCCGTACTTGGCGGTCTTCGGGTCATCCATGCCGTACAGTTTGCGAGTAGCTTCCGACTCCTTGGTCAGATCGACGGCTTCCGGCGCGGCGGTCTGCATGCGATAGGCGAGTTCGTAGGAGTTGAGCCGCGCGGCGAGTTCGGTGTCGTGCGGGTCCGTGGCGGCGAAGTTCTGGTTGAGCTTGCCGATGAAGTCGAGCTTGCTGCGCTGCTGTTCGGGGGCAACGGAGTTGGGGGTATCCAGATACAGAATCGGCGAGCCGGTGTTGCGGAACAGCGTGCCCTGGTAGGTGGCCGGCAGGAAGCCGGAACTCCAGTTCTTAGGCCCGCCGGTGATGGGGCGGTCCTCGGCCAGGACAACGAACGCGGGCAGGTTCTCGTTCATGGATCCGAGTCCGTAAAGGACCCAGGCGCCCATGCTGGGGCGTCCGCCGAGCAGCGAACCCGTATTCATCTGGCAGACCGAGCCGACGTGGTTGAGGCCATCGGCCCAGCAGGAGCGGATGACGCAGAGGTCGTCGACGTGTTGGGCGACGTGAGGATACCAGTCGGAGACCCACATCCCGCTCTGGCCGTACTGCTTCCACTTGCGCGGCGAGGGCATGAGGGTGTTGTTTCCAGTGCCCATGGCGGTCATGACCTTGCCGAAGGAGGGGGGCAGGGGCTGGCCGGCATACTTCTCCAGTGCAGGTTTCGGGTCGAAGAGGTCGATGTGGCTGGGGCCGCCGTCCATGAAGCACCAGATGACGGACTTGGCCTTGGGCGTGTGATGCGCGGGCTTGGGGGCAAGGGGATTGGCGCTGGGGGTGCCGGCGGCGGCGAGGGCGTTGTCACTGGCGAGCAGGTAGCGGAGGGCGAGCGAGCCGAGGGCGCTCGATTTGAGGAGGAAGTCGCGGCGGGTGCGGTGGGTCATGGGGAGAAGCCTCTCAGTTGACGTAGACGAACTCACTGGAGTTGAGCAGCGCGTGGCAGAAGTCGGTGAGGGTGGCGGCTTCGGCGTCCCCTTTCGCAACGGTATGCTGGTGCTGTTTGAGGAAGGTAAGGGCCGTGTCCTTCTCGGTGCCGGACGGGGCGCGGTTGAAGGCGAGACGATAGGCGGCTTCGACCTGACGAGGCTGGTCGTCGCCGGCTTCTTTGCGCACGCGTTTGGCGAAGGCCGCAGCCCAGTCGAGGGTTTGCTCGCTGTTGAGGTAAGTCAGAGCCTGGAGAGGAGTGACGGTGGTGCCGCGGCGGCCGCAGGAGAGGTGAGTATCGGGCATGTCGAAGGTTTCGAGCATAGGATACGGCGTGTTGCGGCGGATGAAGGTATAGATGCTGCGGCGGTGGTGGCTGGCGACGTCCGACGAGGCCTTCCACTGGCTGGCGGCGACGCCGGAGGGCACCGGAGGCAGGACGCTGGGTCCACCCAGTTTCGGGTTGAGGAGGCCGGAGACAGCCAGGGCAGTGTCGCGGATGGCCTCGCCTTCCAGGCGGCGACGGTCATAGCGCCAGAGGAGGTTGTTGGCCGGGTCTTTTTCGGCGGCGTCGGCGCGGTAATTGGACGCCTGGCGATAGGCGGCGGAGGTCATGATGAGGCGGTGCAGGGGCTTCAGTTTCCAGCCGCCTTTGACGAACTCGGTGGTGAGCCAGTCGAGGAGTTCAGGGTGCGTGCGGCGGGCGCCCATCATGCCGAAGTCGCTGGTGGAGGCGACGATGCCTTTGCCGAAGTGATGGTGCCAGACGCGGTTGACCATGACGCGCGCGGTGAGGGGATTGGCGGGGTCAGAGAGCCAGGTGGCGAGCGCGGTCCGGCGTCCGGTGAGGGTACTGCCGGGAATGGGGGTAACTTTGGCGGGCTCCGGATGAAGCATGGTAAGGAAGCCCGGCTGCACCTCCTCGACAGGCTTGTTGTAGACACCGACCGAAAGCGTATGGGTGGGGATGATCTCGTTGGTGAGCTCGGTCATGCCGGTGCCCTTGGGCAGCGGGCCGGGGTCGAGGTGGGCGAAGGCGGCGAGCTGCTTTTTAAGGGCGTCGTACTTGGCTTTGGCTTCGCCCTTGAGGCCGGCGGCCATGGCAGTCTCGTCCGGGTTCATGAAGTACTTGGCTTTGTCGGCCATCCAGAGCTCCATGGGGGTGCGCTGGTCGCGGGGCTTGTCGAGAGCGACTTTCACTTCGTCAACGTAGGCGGTGTAGCGGGACTTGCGCTGCTTGTCGACGCGGTCGGCGACCAGTGCGCTGATCTGACGGCGGATATCGGCGGTCTTCTCTTCCCAGAGGGCGCGCTTGGCCTTGTATTCGGAGTAGCGCTCAGGAGACATCATCGGGAACTCATCATCGGGGGAGATGTTGGAGAAAAAGGCCTGGAGGCGGTAGTAGTCGGCCTGTAGGATGGGGTCAAACTTATGGTCGTGACACTTGGCGCATTCGAAGGTGAGGCCGAGGAAGGCCGAGCCGACCGTGTCGGTGATGTCGTTGAGGAGTTCCTGGCGGCGGGAACGGAGGTTCTGTGCGTTGTACTCGTCGGGGTACTGGCGGTTGAAGGCGGTGGCGACTTTCGCCTCCAGGCTGTCGGGGAACATCTCATCGCCGGCGATCTGTTCCTGGATGAAGCGGGAGTAGGGCTTGTCGGCGTTGAAGGATTTGATGACGTAGTCGCGGTAGCGCCAGGCGGTGGGGCGGATGTCGTCGGCGCGGAAGCCGTCGCTTTCGGCGTAACGGGCGAGGTCGAGCCAATGGCGGCCCCAGCGTTCGCCGTAGTGGGGCGAGGCGAGGAGGCGATCGATCAGCCGTTCGTAGGCGTCCGGGGCGGTGTCGGCGAGGTAGACGGCGACTTCTTCGGGGGTAGGCGGCATGCCGAGCAGGTCGAAGTAGGCGCGGCGCAGGAGGGTGACTTTGGCGGCCTGGGGCGAGGGGGTGATGCCCTTTTCAGTGAGCTTGGCGAGGAGGAAGGCGTCGACGGGGTGGGTGCCGGGCTTGGCGGCGGGGATGGCGGGGTTGGTGACGGGCTGGAAGGCCCAATAGCGGCGCTGGGCGGGGCGGAACTTATCGCCGGAGGTGGTGGTGGAGGCGGAGGGTTCGGCGTGGCCGAGGATGGCGGTGAGGGTGAGGAGTACGACGAGGTGACGGCTAGACATAGATGTTTCGGACCCAGGACGGCTAACGCCATTGCAACATGGGGGCAGCATCACGTCAATTGAATAGATTTGACAAATCGTTCACTGGCGGTGAAGAATGCGGGACGTGGAATTCCGGGAAGCGCGAAGTCTGGCGGTGTTGGCAAAGGTAGAGTCGCTGGCAAAGACGGCGGAGATGGTGAATCTGACTCCGGCGGCGGTGCACAAGCAGTTGAAGAATCTGGAGAGTGAGCTGGGGGTGGTGCTCTACGAGAAGACCGGGCGGACGGTACATCTTACGGAGGCGGCGAGACTTATTCTGCCGCATCTGGAGGAGATGCTGGCCCAGTACCGGGCATTGACGACCGCGGTGAGCGAGTGGAAGGGGTTGAAGCGGGGGACGGTGCGGGTGGGGGCGAATCCGGCGATCAGTAGCTATCTGCTGCCTCCGCTGCTGCGGCGGTTCCGGAGGCGATGGCCGCAGATCACGCCGTATGTGGAGGTGAGCTCAAACAAAGAGCTGGAGCATGCGGTGGTAAACCGTACCTTGGACTTGGCGGTAACGCACGGGGACATGCACGGGAACGACCGGTTGGAGGTGCTGGCGGCCTGGGAGTACGACATCGTGCTGGTGACGCGGATGAGCGAGGTGCCGGGTCAGGCGCGGCTGGCGGCGTTGGCGGAGTATCCGATGATCCAATTGCCGGAGGGAAACCAGTTGGGCGATGCGATCCGGCGGTATCAGGGGCGGCATGGGCTGCGGCCGGCGGAGTTGCTGGTGGTGAACAATAGCCACACGATGATTTCGATGGTAAGGGCGGGGTTGGGGGTGGCGGCGCTGCCGGGGTGGTCGGTGGCGGCGGATGTACGGGCGGGCCGGCTGCGGGTGGTGGAGCAGGAGGAGGAGCCGCTGGTGGTGACGTTATCGTTGATTGTGGGGCGAGGGGGGTATGTGGCGCCGGCGGTGCAGGCGTTTTTGGATCTGGTGCGGGGATATGAGTCGCGGTATCTGCGGCGGGTGGGGTAGGTCCAGTTAGTGGAGTACGGATGGATGCCGCCTTCATTGCCAGGGGAACGGCGCGTATCTCCAGTAGGCAAATCTGCAGGTCAACACCCTGCTGGACACCTTTCGCTGCCCGATTGAACACCCTTTGCGATGCCCCGTTCTTCCCAACTGGTTACGCATTCCATGAATCACTTCCGTTCTTTCGGCTGTAGCCCGCTGCGTTCCATAGACGCCTGGAATTCCTGTTCCTCCGGCGCGTGGTACTTAGAACTTGAGCTGCGAGAGCTTGGGCACGGTTAGGGCTTGGTGCGCGAGAGCCTGGAGTTGATCGAGGGAACGGATCTTGCGGATGCGCTTTTCCATGCGGGCGCTGACGGAGCCGAAGCGGGTGGCGAGGATGTCGAGCAGCACATTGTGGAGGGAGGCGATCGACTGGTCAACACCCTTTGCGATACCCTGCTCGACGCCCTTTGCGATACCCTGCTCGACGCCCTTCGCGATGCCCTGTTGGATACCCTTCGCGATGCCCCGTTCTTCCCAACTGGTTACGTACTCCATGAATCTCTTCCGTTCCTTCGGCTGTAGCCCACTGCGTTCCATGGACTCCTGGAATTGCTGTTCCTCGGTGTCGTTGAGCCGCA
>JAEUQF010000245.1 GCA_016789745.1 Bryobacterales bacterium | reverse complement strand
CCTGCTTCTCCAGCCGGGCAGCGCCGCGGTTGGCTTCGGCCACCACCACCGCCCGCTGCCGCAGCGGGTCAAACGGGATGCCTCCTCTGGCGGCCAATTCGTTCTCTACTTGTTTTAGCGCCAACGCCGCCTGTGCTTCCGACGCCCGCGCCTGATCCAGCCGCAGCCGGTAGTCGCCTGCGTTAATCTCTACCAGGACACCCCCACGCTCCACCGCGGATCCCTCCGCGATCGGGATGGAGATAACAGGTCCTCCCGTGGCCGACGCCACCACCGCCGTTTCCCGCGCCACCAGACTGCCGGTCGCCGTCAGCGTGACCGCCAGAGTTCGGGTCTCCGGCTTCCCCAGCCGAACCTCTACCGCCGCCCGCTTGGAACTCGCCTCCACTGCATCCGGCTGGCCCCGTCCGCATGACGTCAGCCATGGACTGAGCACCACCAGAACCCACCACACCCGCACCCACGAAGGCGTGCCGCCGGCCACGGCCCCATTCGACACGCTTTCTCGTCCGGACGCCACCGAACCTCCTTCAATAGGACACTTCCCAATCGCAGTCCCGTCTGCCAAAGGCGCGGGCCGCTATTCCTTTATCGAGTGTTTTCTCTTTTTCTTTACGGACGGCCGGGAAATTCTGATCCGCTTCCGGATGCTCCTTACACGACCGATCCGGCTAAAGTTCGCCCCCTGTGGGCCGATTAGTCCTCCAAGGGTACTGGGCGTAGTCCGCCGGTGCCGAAGGTCCCAATACGAATGAAATGGCTGATCCTCGCACTGGCGTCTTCGCTGGTCTTATCCGCGCAATCTCCGCCACCCTCTCGTCCCGGTGTCACCGGCCACCCTCTCGAACTCACCCTCGAAGACACTCTGGTCCGCCTCCTCAGCCGGAACCAGGATGTGCAGGCCTGGCGCCTCGATCTGCAGTACGCTGACCTGCAACTCGCCGGCGCCCACGGCGCCTACGACCCCGTGCTCGGCTTTGACACCAGGTACGAAAACCGTACCACCGCCGTCAGTTCCATCCTCGGCGGCGCCGCCAACGGCAAACTCGACGAAGTCGACTTCAGCACCGGCCCCGCTCTCTCCGGCCTGCTCGGCTCCGGCGCAACCTATCAGACTTCTCTGTTCCTCAACCGGCAAGTCTCCTCCAGCCTGTTTGTCCCCTTCGTCCCACAGTATCTGTCCGGCCTCGCCCTCTCCGTCGAGCAGCCTTTGGCCAAGGGACTCCGCATCGACGCGGCCCGCCGCTCCATCGCCGTCGCCAATCTCGGCCGCGGTTTGGCCGCCGCACAGTTCCGCGAACGGGTCATGAGCCTCGCGGCCCAGGCCGCCAAGGCCTACTTCCACGTCCTTGCTGCCCAGGAGAATCTCGCCATCCAGGCCGAGGCGCTTGCCGAAGCCCGCCGCGGCATTGCCGCCAACCAGCGCCTCGTCAAGCAGGGGCTAATGGCAGCCGCCGACGTCATCACCGTTCAGGGCCAGGCGGCCGGCTTCGAAACCGGCTACTACGCTGCGCTGGACGCCTGGAACGCCGCCGAAAACGCCCTCAAAAAGTTGATTGCCGCTTCAAAGGATGACCCCCTCTGGCAGGCACCCCTCCAACTCACCTCCACCCTCCAGGCAAGCGTCGATCGGCTCCGCGCGGCTGACATCCCCGTCGAGCAGGCCGTCCAGGAGGCGCTGCAAAAGCGGCCCGAAAGCGCCGTCCTTCAGGCCGCCACCGGGATCAACGAAGTCAACTCCCGCTTCTTCGATGACCAGATGCGGCCGCAGGTGAACCTCTATGCCAACTACGCCTCCAACGGCTTGGCGGGCATCCTCGCCGACCGGCCTAATCCCTTCGGCGGGTTGGGCGTGCCCGGCGCCGAATCCGCACCACCGCACATGTTAGGTGGCCCCGGCACTTCCCTTGCCAACACCTTTCTCCAGCGCTTCCCCTCCATCACCATTGGCCTCAAAATCGCCCTGCCCCTGCGCAATCGCACCGCCGCCGCCAATGCCGCACAGGCCCGCATCGACCTCGCTCGCAGCCGCAACCACACCGGGCAGTTCCAACTGGGCGTGGTCGCCGAGGTTCGCAATGCCGCCCATACCTACACCGCCGCCGTCCAGCGTCTCCGGGCTGCCTCGGAGTCCCGCAAGATGGCGCTCGCCGACTACGAAAGCCAGCGCCGCAAACTCGCCGCAGGACTCACCTCCACCTTCGAGCTCTACCAAAAGCACACCCGCTATGTCGAAGAGCAGGCCCGCGAGTTGCAAGCCAGTACCGACCTCCGTATTTCGCTGATCGAATACGAACGCACCCTCGGCCGCACGCTGGATGTATACCGCATTGAGCTGTCCCGCCACACACCCCCGCCGGTTCTCCCGGGGACACGCTAAATGCCCAGCCTCCTTCCCGCCCTCGCCGGACTCCTGGCCGTCATGGCCCTGGCCGCCTGGTTTGCCCGGCGCACCGGGCAATCACCTCATGCCGCCCTCGATACTGCGTCCGGTCTACAACTCAACGGCTCGATGGTCGCCACCTTCTACGGCGTGCTCCTCGCACTCATCCTCTACGGCCAGATCAGCAGCCACCAGGACATCGAGAGCCGCCTCAACCACGAAGCCTGGGAAGTCCTCTTCCTCTTCCGGCTGGGCGAGAGCGTTCCGGATGCTCCCACACGCGCCAGTTGGGAGGCCGCCGTCCGGGAGGTGGCCCAGTCCGTCGTCCAAATCGAGTGGCCGGCGATGCGCAACCGCCACACCCAGAAACTCCTCAATTCCGGCGGCCACCTCGACCCTCTCTGGAGGGCACTGATGGCTTTTGATCCGCGTGACGCCCGCGCCCAACTCCTGCTCGGCCGCGCCACCGAATCCTACGCCGTTCTCCTCGAATCCCGCCGCCAACGCCTCAACGCAGGTAACACCAGCCTGCACCCGATCTTGTGGTTCGGACTCATCGCCGGCGGATTCTTCACCATCTTCCTCAGCATCTTCTCGGCCGGCCCAGGCAAGATCACGGCGATCGCTGCCGCCATGTCAACCGGCCTCGTCTACCTCCTGCTGTGGCTGGTTGCCGTCTACCAGCGCCCCTTCGAAGGTCCGCTCGCGATCTCGCCGGCTCCCTACGTTCGGGCTCTGGAGCAGATGGAGGCCGCAACCGGGCAGCGCTTCTGAGGCGAAGGCTACCCCACTTGGACAGGCTCGCTGAGGCGGAAAGAGCTTGACACAAGATGTGAAATCTGAAATATTCTCCTGGAGCCCTCTCCTTTCTGGGAGTTCCTTCAGGAGTCTATCCGCATGCTTCGTCTGCTTCTACCCGCCTTGCTCGCGGCAAGTCTGGCCTTTGCCCAAGGCACCGGCACCATTTCCGGTGTCGTCGCCGATTCTCAGGATGCTGTCACGGCCAACGCCGAAGTCACTGTCCGCAACACCCAAACCAATGCCACTTTCAAAACCCGCACCAATGAGGCCGGCTTCTATACCGCCCCTGGCCTGGCTGTCGGCGAGTACGAAGTCGTAGCGGAACTCCAGGGGTTCAAACGCGCCGTCCGCAGCGGCATCACGCTGCAGGTCAACCAGAACGCCCAGGTCAACTTCCGCCTGGAAATCGGCCAGGTGGCCGAATCGGTCGAGATCCGCGGCGAAGCCTCGCTGGTCAATACTTCCAACGCCACCGTCGGGGAAGTCATCGAGAACCGCCGCGTCAGTGATCTTCCCCTCAATGGCCGCGGTGCCCTGGCTCTAACGCTGCTCACCACCGGCGTCATCTCCAACGCCGGCCCCACCAATTCCGGCTTCGGCGACCGCGGCATCCAGATCTCCTCCATCTCCATCAACGGCAGCCCCAACTCCATGAACGCCCAGATGTTGGACGGCGCCAACAACATTCTCAGCTACGTCGGCGAAGTGGGCATCCCGCCCGCCGTAGATGCTGTCGAAGAGTTCAAAGTCCAAAGTGGCCCCATGTCCGCCGAATTCGGATTCACCGCCGGCGGCACCATCAACCTGGTCACCAAGTCCGGCACCAACCAGTACCACGGCTCCGTCTACGAATTCCTCCGCAACGATAAGTTCGACGCCCGTAATACCTTTGCTGCAAACAAACTTCCGTTCCGCTACAACCAGTTCGGCGGTACCTTCGGCGGCAAGATCATTAAAGACCGCACCTTCGGCTTCTTCAATTGGGAAACCTACAAGTCGCGCCGCAGCAACCCGCGCATCGCCAGCATGCCCACTGCCGAGTGGCGCTCCGGTAACTTCGCCAACCTGCTAGACAACAACGGCCGCCAGATTCCCATTTATGATCCCTCCACCACGCGTCCGAATCCCAACGGCTCCGGCCAGATCCGTGACATTTTCCCCGGCAACGTGGTCCCGCGCAACCGTTTCGACCCCGTATCGCTGAAGATCCTGGATCTCTACCCCCTCCCGAATCGCGCCCCCACCAACGCCTTCACCCAGGCCCAGAATTTCCAGGATGCCGCCAAAAGCACCATCGACTGGACCCAGTGGAACTTCAAGATCGACCATCGCTTCAATGAGCGTAATTCCATGTTCGTGCGCTACACCTCCGCACAACACAAACCGTTCTCGGACTCCTTCTACCTCGATCCGTTGGCGGGCGGCAACCGTTCCGATGACCAGACCAACCGCAACGCCGTCGTCTCCGATACGCACACCTTCTCGCCCACCCTCATCAATGAGCTGCGCGTCGGCATCATGCGCCAGAGCTTCATCTTCGTCGCCGTTAACTTCGGACAGGACTGGCCCACCAAACTCGGGCTCCCCGCCATCGTCCCCCGCGACCAGATGCCCACCGTCAACTTCGGCTACGGCGAAATCGGCGGTGGCGCGGCCGGTAATCGCGGCTCTTTGAACTGGGACATCGCCGACACGGTTACCAAGATCGCCGGCAACCACACCTTGAAGATTGGCTACAACCATCGCCTGCTGCAGGGCGGAAACCTCCAGGGCGCCGCATTGTCCGGCAACTTCGCCTTCGCCGGCCTCACCACCAACCCGCAGGTGCCCGCCGGCACCGGTAGCAACATGGCCCAGTTCCTGTTGGGCGAAGTCTCCAGCGCCACCATCGA
Source organism: Bryobacterales bacterium (assembly GCA_016789745.1). Classification (GTDB taxonomy): domain Bacteria; phylum Acidobacteriota; class Terriglobia; order Bryobacterales; family Bryobacteraceae; genus CADEFT01. Next base: position 15,059 of record JAEUQF010000245.1, on the reverse strand, counting down.
TCGCATCCTCGGCAATACCTTCGTCGGCACCGCCATCAGCGGCTTCCTCCAGGACGATTGGAAAGTCAATCGGCGCCTGACGCTAAACCTGGGCATGCGCTACGACTATCAGTCCAAGCCGGTCGAGCGGCACAACGGCCACATCAACTTCGACCTCAATGGCACCGACAACCGTGGCCTGCCCGGCCGCACCACCTACGCCGGCGTCGACGGCCAACCCCGCTCGTTCCTGGGCGAAGATTACAACGACTTCGGCCCGCGCTTCGGCTTCGCTCTCGATACCTTCGGCAACGGCAAACTCGTCGTTCGCGGCGGCTACGGGATCTTCTATCCCTCCATCTTCTTCCGCAACTTCACCGGCAATACCCAGCTGTTCTCCACCACCACCACTTCCTATGTGACATCCACCCCCGGTCAAAAAGCATTCCAGTTCTCGCAGGGCTTCCCCAGCGCTCCGCTCCAGTCGCCCGGTGCCAACGCAGGCCCCGGCGCCTTACTCGGCCAGAGCGTGAACGTCAACGAGAATGATCCCACCACGCCGATCACCCAGCAGTGGAACTTCTCGGTCCAGAACCAGTTCAAAGGCTGGCTCTTCGATGCCACCTACACCGGCAACAAGGGCAACCACTTCATCGCCAATAGCTACAACATCAACGCCTTGTCCGTCGACGATCGCATTCGCCTCGGTCGCAGCCTTCAGGACGTCGTGCCCAACCCGCTCGCCGGGCGCGTCCCCGGCGGCCTCGGCGCCGCCACCGTCACCCGCGAACGCACCCTGCTGCCCTATCCGCACTACCAGGGTGTCAGCATCCGCAATCCGCGCTACGGCAACTACCTCTCGCACCAGCTGCAGTTCAACGCCAAGCGCCGCATGGCCAACGGCCTCCTCGTCCACCTCGCCTACACTACCGGCAAGAAAATGAGCGACGGCGTTTCGGTGCCGGTCGATTTCGGACCCGTCGAACAGACCAACGAGAACGGCTTCCAGGACGGCCTCTTCAATCGCCAACTCAACAAGTCCGTCGATGCCGCCGACGTCGCCCAGCGCGCCGTCCTCAGCCTCCTCTACGAACTGCCCTTCGGCCCCGGCAAGATGTTCAATCCCAGCAACGCCGTCCTTCGCAAAATGGTCGGCGGCTGGCAGTTGAACTCCATCGGCGTCATGCAGAGCGGCATTCCGCTCACCGTCCGCGGCGCCAGCAACTTTGTTGCCGATCGCCCGAACTCCACCGGCATCAGCGCCAGGCTCGACAACCCCACCCGCACCCGCTGGTTCAACACCGATGCCTTCGTGAACCCGCCGGACTTCACCCTCGGCAACGTTGGCCGAACCCTCCCCGACGTCCGTCACCCGGGCGCCGTGAACTGGGACCTCTCCGCCATCAAGAACACCATGATCACCGAACGCCTGCGGCTCGAGTTCCGCGCCGAAGCCTTCAACTTCATGAACAAAGTCAACCTTGGCCTGGTGGATGATACCTTCGTTGCCGGACCCGACGGCAAAAACCGCAGTGCGACGTTCGGTACCTCGAACTCCGCTCGCGACGCCCGCATCGTCCAGTTCGCCATGAAGCTGGTATTCTAAGTAGCTTCATCATGAAGATCGCCGGGCTCCGCTGGTGGATTGCGGGTCTGCTGTTCCTCTCCACGGTCATCAACTACGTGGACCGGCAGACCCTGTCGATCGTCGCTCCGCAACTCACCAAGGAGCTCGGTCTCACTCCCGTCGCGTATTCCAACATCCTGAATGCGTTCCTGGTCGCCTATACCTTGATGTACCTGGGGTCGGGCGTCCTCGTCGACCGCTGGGGCACCCGCATCGCCCTCGCCGCCTTCGTCGGCTGGTGGTCGGTCAGCAACATGCTTCACGCCTTCGCCCGCACCGCCGTGCAACTGGGCTTCGTCCGCCTGCTGCTCGGCCTCGGCGAACCCGGCAACTTCATGGCCGCCGCCAAAGCTATCTCCGAATGGTATCGCCCCAGTGAACGCGCCTTTGTCAACGGCCTGGTACAGGCCGGCGCCTCCGTCGGCGCCGTCATCGCACCACCGCTCGTCGTTTGGATCACCAAAGCCTATGGCTGGCAGACCGCATTCGTCGCCACCGGTGCCCTAGGCCTCTTCTGGCTGGCCGCGTGGCTCTTCCTCTACCGCCTGCCCAAGGAAAGCCCCCTCATTACCCCGGAAGAACTGGCGCTGCTCGAAGAAGCGCAGCCCAAGAAGCCGCCGGTGAAAGTGCCCTGGGCCTCTCTGCTGGGCTACCGCCAGACCTGGGGGCTCCTGCTCGGCCGCTTCTTCTCCGACCCCGTCTGGTGGTTCTATCTCTTCTGGCTCCCCAAATTCCTCGTCGACAAACGCGGCTTCAGCCTCGAACAAGTCGGCATGCTCGCCTGGCTTCCGTACCTCACCGCCGACCTCGGCTCCATCTCCGGCGGCGTGCTATCCGGCGCCCTCGTCAAGCGCAACTGGGAAGTCGTCCGCGCCCGCTCCTTCGGCATGTGGCCCTTCGCTTTGCTCATGCCGCTCAGTCTGCTCGTGCCCATCGCTCCCAACAACACCGCCGTCCTCGCCATCATCTGCGTCGTCACCTTTGCCCACATGGCCTGGAAGACGAACATCATGACCATCACCAACGACATCTACCCCACCCACGTCGTGGGCTCGCTCGCCGGCATCGTCGCCTTCGGCAACGGTCTCGGCGGCACCCTGTTCACTTGGCTGGTCGGTTGGATTGTCCAGTATTATTCGTACGACGCCATCTTCGTCATCATGGGCTTCATGCATCCCACGGCCTACCTCATCTTCCGCTGGCTGGTGCGTGGCCCCGTCGTCGTCAAGGAGAGTTAGTCTATGTTGCGGCGTTCGTTCCTCGGATCGTTGACAGCAGCCTTCGCCGCCGTCTCGTCTCCACTCAAAATCACCAAGGTCGAGGCATTCATCATTCGAACGCCGAACACCGCGGCCTCCAACGAAGATCTGATGCAGATGTATCCGCTCGGCGCCATGACCGGCGGCGCCGGCCTCTACAACCGCCTCGACCATGCCAGCCCCTCCCGCTCCAAGCAGTTCGCACAAGCAGTCCTGGTCAAAGTAACCGCCGGCGACCTCTATGGCTGGGGCGAATGCCATGCTCCCGCCGCCCCGCGCGTCCACCAAACCATCGTCACCGACATGCTCGCCCCGGTGCTGCTGGGCCATGATGCCCGTGATGTCGAAGCCCTCTGGGACCGCATGTATTCCACCCAGCGCCTGCGCGGCTATTCCACCGGCTTCTATACCGAAGCCATCGCCGGCGTCGACCTCGCCCTCTGGGACATCCTCGGCAAATACACCGGGCAGCCCTTGTACCGCCTCCTTGGTGGCAAGTATCGTGATCGCATCCCCACCTACCTCGGCATCGGCGGCGCCACTCCCGAACAGGTCGGCGCGCAGGCAAAGAAAGCCATGGACCAGGGCTTCGCCGCGGTCAAGATGGGCCTTGGCAAAGGTGCCGGTACGCGCGACATGAATCGCGTGGCTGCCGCCGCCGAAGCCGTCAAGGGCAAAGGCCAACTGTTGCTTGATTCGCTCGGCGCCTTCAAGCTCCACGAAGCCATCCAACTCGGGCGCGAACTCGACCGCATGGGCACCATCGGCTGGTGGGAAGACGCCCTCATGCCCGAGGACACCATCAGCTATCCCAAACTCGCCGATGCCATGGACACCGCCATCGTGGCCGGCGAAACCCTCTCTAACCGCTTCCAGTTCCGCGACCTGTTCCTAAACAAGTCCGTCGACATCGTCAACCCCGACATCTGCCGGGCGGGTGGCGTCACCGAATGCCGCAAGATTGCTATCCTCGCCGACGCGCATAGCGTGCTCTGGTCGCCGCATGTCAGCATGGGCACCGCCCCCTACATGTCCGCCTCCATTCACATGGCCGTCGCCACGCCCAACTGCGTCATCATGGAAGGCGGCAACAAGCACGAAAGCGCCATGGGCAATGTCCTCTTAAGAGAACCGCTCGAGTACTTCCCCGGCTATGCCAAGCCCAGCGAACGTCCCGGCCTTGGTGTCGAGTTCAACGATGCCGAACTGAAGCGCATCACGGTCGCCGCATAGCGCTGGCCAGGTTCTCCCGCCTTGCCAGATCAGCGCAACCGCGGCGGCGTCGACTATTCCGCCGCTTTGCGCATTGGTTAGCCGGCAAGGTAATCTTCCTGCCTCCCTGTGGCGCTGATCGTCACGTAATACCCGTCTGGATCTCGCAGCGAGAACTCCCAGGTTTGCGTAGCCGGATTGACGTGTGGCTCCTCTTCCAATTGAGGAACGAGTGCGCGTGCCCGCGGAAGCGCCTGATCGAAATCATCAACAAGGAAAAACAACAGCAGGCCGTTTCCCGGCGTTCCGGCGTCGGGGCTCATCAGCGAGGGATGCTCATGAACGCCCCACTGGTGGAGGCAGAGCAACACGGTCCCGTCGGCGTCAGCGATCTGCCCAAAGTGGTCGTGGGCAGGAAGGGTGCCCGGCTGACCGAATAGCATCTGATACCAATTGAAACTGGCCACCACGTCGCCAACCCCGATGATCGTCCAAGTGCGCTTCATCAGGTCCCCTCTCCCAGCCTATCCCACGCGTTGCCGTGCGGCGACGCCCACTTGACCAACTTACGATTACAGGCGTGCAGCCGCAGCCCTGTGCTAGCTAGTGGAAGAAAATGGCGTACGGTGCGATCCGCTGGTCCACATGCCGGCTCTGGGCGCAGACCGCGCAGAACTGCTGGTATTGGGGATGAATCGACGTAATCAGTTTCGGCAGCACCTCATCGTCGTCGGTCAGGTGGTAGGCGTCCAGCATCAGCCGCGGTTTGAACTTCGCCAGCGTCTGTCTGGCTCCCGCCAGTGCATGCCGTTCGGCCCCTTCAATGTCCATCTTCACGAAATCCAGCTTCGTCACGCCGGCGTCCCGCAGCATCGCATCGATGGGCCGGACCCGCACGGCAATGGTTTTCCCGCTGATTTCCTTTACGACAAAGGAGCCGGTTCCGGAGTTCGCCACGCCGGTATTGAACTCCAGGGTGCTCTCGGTGTCCCAGGCTCCCTCTGCCAGCAGCACCACCTTGCCTTCCGCCAGTTCCTTGGCGAAGTTCCGCCGGATACACTCCACGTTCATCGGGTCGGGCTCGATCATGATTACTTTTGAGGCTCCGCGGCGCAGCGCGTCGTCCCCGAACGTTCCCACATGCGCCCCCACATCCATCACGACGTCGCCCGGCTTTACCGTGTACTCCTGCGCGATCTCCGACAACCACGCCTGTTCGGCCAGCACGAACTCCAGCAACCGCTCCGCCGACATGTCCTTGCCGCCATCGCGCAGCCAGAAGGGGCGGCCACTGGTGCTGAATTGCCGGATCCCCACGGTAAAGTCCTCGGCCAGCGGCTTGATCTGTGCCCGCGCCTCCGCCCGCAGTTTGCCCAGCCGCTCGTTGTCCCACGGCGAAGCCAGTAACTTGTTCCAGGGGCAGCCGTTTCCGTTCCCGGTGGCTTTCGCCAGCACAGTCATAGCATACGGCCGCTGGGCGAGAAAGAAGTAGGCGATCAGGCTGAGCAGGCCGACTCCGGCAAGGCGTAGAGCACGCATGCCTCTTCTTTCGGCCGATTCGGGCGTTCCCTTTAGCCCGGCCCTGCCAGCGCCTTAGAGGAACGGATTGAAATCCCGCTCATGCCCAATGGTGGTGTTCCCGCCATGCCCCGGCACCACCACCGCGTCCTCCGGCAACACCAGCAGCTTGCTGTGAATCGAAAACAGAATCTGCCGGAAGTCGCCGCCCGGCAGATCTGTGCGCCCAATCGATTCCCGGAACAGCGTGTCCCCCGCCACCAGTTTGTTCTCACTCGGAATCCACAGGCAGGTGCTGCCCTGCGTATGCCCCGGCGTATGCAGGACGTGGAACTCCGCCACGCCCAGCGTCAGCGTGTCGCCTTCCTTGGCCTCATGGTCGATCGCGGTCCGCTCCGGCGTCGGCATCCGCAGCCACGACGCCTGCATCTCCAACTGATCGTAGAGCGTTTTGTCCTTGTCGTTCATCCATACAGGTGCGCCGGTGACATCCTGCAATTTCTTCGCTCCCCCGATGTGGTCGATATGCGCGTGTGTAATAACAATTGCCTTCACTTTCAACCCATGGCGCTGGAGAATGGCTTCGATATGACCGATCTCGTCGCCCGGATCGACCACGATTGCTTCCTTTGTCGTCTCATCCCCAAAGATGGAGCAATTGCACTGCAGCATGCCGACCGGCAGAATCTCGTGAATCATAGGATAGTTAGATTATGGACTTCGTAGCCCTGTTGTCGCGATGGACGCACATCCTTTCGATGACATTTCTTGTCGGCGGACCGCTCTACGCCTATCTTGTGCTGGCCACACCTCTGGGAGGGATGGCCGCGGCCGAAAGACGCAAGTGGGAGGATGCCGCCGCGGCTCGCATCCGCTCCATCGGCCTCATCTTCATTACGCTGGCCATCGCCAGCGGCCTGTATAACCTGCTGAACAAGGTGAACCTGCCCAAGGGCTATCACATGTGGTTCGGCATCAAGATGCTGTTCGTGCTTCACATTATTGCCGTGACGGTGCTGCTCGGACGCGCCGGCGTCGAGTCTGCCAAGCGCGCCCGCTGGTCCGCCGGACTCGCCGTCAGCGGCGCCATCGTGCTGCTGCTTTCCGCCTACCTGAGGGCGATGCAGTTATGAGTGGCTACCAGGCCCTTCGCGAATCCGCGGCCTGGCTGGATCTGGATGCCCGCGGCCGCTTTCGTGTCCTCGGTGAGGATCGCGTGCGCCTGCTGCACGCCATGACCACTAATCACATCCAGCAGATGAAGCCGGGGGATTCGGTCTACGCCTTCTTTCTGAACGCCCAGGGACGCATCGTGGGCGATGCCAATCTGCTGGCGCTCGACGACCACTTCCTTGTCGATACGGAACCGGAAAACTACGACGACATTTTCCAACACCTGGACCGCTTCATCATCGCCGATGACGTGGTTCTCGAAGACGCCCGCCAGGATACCTTCGCCATCGGTATCGAAGGGCCTGATGCGGCGGCGCTGCTGGAGAAGATAGAAGCGCCGGTGCGCGGTTCATATACCGTCACCGGAGCCCCTGGCGGCCGCTTCTACGGCCCCGCCGCCGGCAAGGCCGCGGTGCTGGAGCAACTGGCGTCGCTGGGCATCCCGCAAGCCTCCGCCCAGGAAGCTGAGATCGTCCGCCTGGAGCAACACCACCCGCGATACGGCGCCGACATTACCAACCGCCACCTGGTCCACGAGACCCAGATGCTGCATGCCGTTCATTTCAGCAAAGGCTGCTACATCGGCCAGGAAATCGTCGAGCGCGTGCGGAGCCGCGGCCAGGTACACCGCCTGCTGGTGCCGCTCACCATCGAGGGCACGACCGCGCCGCCTGCCGGTACGCCCGTGATCTGCGGCGAAGAGACCATCGGCGAAACCACATCGGCTGCCTTCTCTCCGGCACTGGGGAAAGTGGCGGCCTTTGCCTACATCCGCTCGCAACACCAGTGCAAGACGTTCCAGGTTGCCGGCGCCATCGCCGTCGCCGCCGCTACCAAAGGAAGTTGAACCCTTGCTCGCCGCCGCGGTGGTCAGCATCGGCGTGTTGTCGTTGTTCCAGCCGCGCGAACTGATTCTGGAAACGCCTTCGATCGAGGTGGCCGGCGAGCGGGTTACTCTTCGCGAGCCGGTTACCGTGCGCGCCGACGGCCGCTCGCTAGTCGTGCGGATCGGCACCCGCGAACTGCGCGCCGGGCTCCTCACCGGTTCTGGCCCTGGCGTACGCATCGAGCTCCCGGGCCGCATGGACCGGCGCTACATGGGCAGTTTCAAGATCGCCGTCACCGAAGGGGTGCTCTACCCGGTGATCTATATGAATCTGGAAGAGGCGGTCGGGCGCGTGGTGGCGGCCGAGATGCCCTCCGCGCCGCTCGAAGCGCAGAAAGCGCAGGCCATCGCTGCCCGCTCCTACTACGAGGCGCCTGCGCGCACCCACACCTTCTTCGATTTCTGCGACACCACGCATTGCCAGGCGCAGTTTGCCGGCAGCCGCCCACAACCGGTCAGTGCCACCGACGGACAGATCCTGCGGCACAACGGCCGGACGCTCCGGGCTCTCTACTTCCGCAGTTGCGGCGGCCGCACGCGGACCGCCGCGCAGATCGGCTTTCGCGACGAAGAGTATCGCTATGCCGCCGTGCACTGCACCGTCTGCCAGCGCGATCCTCATACCTGGACCCGCACTCTACCTCCCGGCACCGCCGCCCCCCGGTCTGAGGCCGAACGCCTGGCACTAGGCCGTCGCTTCGGATGGGACCGCTTCCCTTCCAATGACTACGAAGTCCACGGCACCGAACTACGCGGACAGGGCGAGGGCCACGGCGTCGGCCTCTGCCAGCGAGGGGCCACCGGCCTTGCCCGCCAGGGTTGGGACGCGCTGTCGATTTTGCGGCACTACTACCCCGGCACCGATGTGGGCGGGCTGCCGTAGCCGGCCCTATCGGAACGGGCAGACCTGGTCAATCGAAGGAACGTTCAGTCCGTCGAAGATCGGCTTCTGCGCATTGCGCACCGTAGCCCATCCTCCTTTCCTCGCGCCGCAGGAAACCACCACCGACTGCGCCCGTTCGTTCACCAGCTGCTCGATCTCGGGGAAGATTTTCTGGGTTACCGCCGTGATGTCCGCATAGCACTGGGTTGCCGTGGCTCTGCTCGGAATGGTCTCCAGCCGTTTGGCATAGCAGTCGGCGCATTCGTTGCTGCATGCCTTTGCCGATTCGGCCAGCCAGCGCACCAGTTTGGAGCAATCCTCTCCGCGATTGTTGGCGGTCACCCATGCACCCACTTCCTTAGCCGCGTACTGTCCGGCGGTCGCCGACCCCTCCAGTGCGAGCAGGAATAACGCGCCCAGACCGAACTGGATGCCCTTGAGGTTCCAATGGCTCACCCGGCGGCCAGCAGCACGAATCTTGTCTTCATGCTGGCTGATCAGTTTGGTTAGTTCCTTGGCCTTCTGCGGCGTCAGCGTACCGTCGATAACCTCCGTTGCGGCGGTCTTCATTTTGCTGAGGACTCTGGTGCCATCCGGCAGAACCGTCTCCACCGCCACCTCGGCCGCCTTGGGGGAATAAGTCACTGAAATGGGTATGCCAATCAGGTCCGTCGCCCGTTCGCCCCGCGCGGAGGCGATCTTGTCAAAAGGCTTCATCCACAACGGGGTGATCGGCAGAGGCGCGGTAGCAGGGTCGATGCACTCCTCACAGAGTTCGCCGCTGCATTGAATGGTCTGTCCCGACGGCAGTGGCGGGGACGTGTTTTGGGCCCGCGTCGCGCCCGTGGAGATGAGTGCCAGAATACCAACGAGTAACCGATTCATGGAAGTTCCTTGTGTGTGTTTTTCCCCGCGCATACTGGCCGGGCGTTCCTACAAGCCAGTACGGAATTCCAGGAAATTCGGATGGAGGATGGCGCGGTACACTTTCGCTTTCGACACCCGCCCGAAGGAGACCGATATGCGCTCACCCCTCACCCGCCGCCAGATACTCCAATCCCTCGCCCCGCTGACCGCCGCCACCTCCGCCCCTGCGCAGTCCGGGAAACGCCCACGCCTCGCCTGCATCGTCACCTATTGAGCCGCTCCCGGTTCCCATGCCGATCGGATCATCACCAAGCTCATGGACGGCTACTGGTGGAAGGGCGCCCATACCCCATCGCGCGTCGATATCGCCTCCTGCTACATCCACCAGGTGGACGAAAGCCCTCTCGGGCAGAACGTCTGCAAGGCCAAAGGCGTGCCCATCTTCAAACCCGTCAAAGAGGCCCTCACGCTTGGGGGCGGCGATCTGGCCGTCGATGGCGTTGTCCTGGTGGGCGAGCACGGCATCTATCACGACAACCTGATTGGGCAGAAATACCACCCGCGTTGGTGGCTCTACAAGCAGGTGATCGATGTCTTTGAGCAGAGCAAACGCTCCGTGCCTGTCTTCAACGACAGGCACTACTCCACCAGTTGGGACGATGCCAAGTGGATGTTCGACAAATCCCGTGAACTCAACTTCCCCCTATTCGGCGGCTCCTCCAGCCCCTTCTACTACCGCAAGTCCGAGATCGAACTGGATATCGACACGCCCATTCGCGCCTTGTTAGTGGCAGGTGGCGCCGGCGATGAAGGCGGACGGTTCCATTGCGTCGACGTGCTGCAGGCCTTCGTGGAACGGCGAAGGGCGGGGAGACCGGGGTGGAAACCGTACAGTCCATCCACGGCCCCGATACGTGGAAGTGGACCGAACAGAATCCCTGGGCCGGCAGGCTGCTGGAGTCCATCCGCACCAGCTTCAACCTGAAGCCGGGGCACTTCCAAAGTACCCGCCAGCCGCGTCTCACCGTCGTCGAATACCGCGACAAGACCAAAGCCGCCATCTACTCGGCGCGTGATGTCGGCTGGACGTACGCCGGCGACATCGAACGGCGCAGAGATCCAGCGATCGTCTCCATGCTTGGCTGGCCCGGGCCCTATGCCCAGTACCACGCCGCCAACGCGTTCGTACACTGGATTGTCGAGATGACGCTCACGCGTAAGGAGCCCTGCAATGCCGAGCGCCTGCTGCTGTCCACCGGTATCGTCTCGTTCAACATGGAGTCGAACTGGCAGAACGGCCGCTACTCGGCAGTTGGACGCCGGTTGAACACGCGGTTCCTGGATATGACGTACCGCGCCACGCGCGGACCGATGTTCAACACTGGGCCGCGGCCGCCGGTCGTCCCCTACATCCGGGGTTTCGAAAAATAGCCCTAACCCATCGCCACGAACTTCGCGCAGACCGGTGCCGGCAGCGCCATGTTCTCCGCATACCGGGACAACTTCCCCGTCGCCCGGTCAATGCGCAGCGGCACGATCGCGTTCACCCGTTGCAGCATGGCGATGAGGAACCGCCCGCTCGGGTCGATGTTGAAGCTGCGCGGATTGCTGCCACCCAACGCGAAGGTCTCGATCAACGACGGCGCGCCGGTCGCCGGGTCAATCCGCATCGCTGCGATCGAGTTGTGTCCTCGATTCGACACGTAGACGTACTCGCCCGAAGGGTGCACCTCCACCTCCGCGCACGTCATCGGCTCCCGGTAGCTCTCCGGCACGGTCCGCCCGGTGGGTCCTTCTTCGAACACGCCGCGCGCGGTGTCGTACCGCAGCATTGTGCAACCCGGCCCGCTCTCGTTCGCCACATAGGCCCACTTGCCGTTGGGATGAAAGCGGAACTGCCGCGGATTGGCCTGATGCTTCAATCCCAGAAACGGTGGGTTATGCGGCGTGAAACTGCCCTTACCCGCATCAATGCGATGCACAAACACCTTGTTCAACCCGGTGTCCGTCGCGATCAGGAAGCGGTTGTCCGGTGTGTACGTCACCGAGTGGCAGTGCACCTCCACTTTCGCACCCGGCTTCCCACCCGATCGCTCTCCGGCATGCTGGTAGACCGTCGCCGCCTCTCCCAGCTTTCCATCCTTGCCCACCGGTATCGACACGGTACTGCCGCTTGCCCAGTTCGCCGCCGCGACCATGCCCCCGGTCTTGTCCAGGTTCAGGTGACACGGCATCAAGCCCTTCGCAGAACTGCGGTTCAACTCCGTCAGCTTGCCAGACGCCTTGTCAATCGCGAACGCCGTCAGATAGCCGATGGATGTCGAAATCTCGGTATCCTCCGGTCCCAGCTCGTTCGCGGCGTAGAGAAAACGCCCGTTGGGATGCAGCGCCAGGTAGCTCGGACTCTTCGTCTCCGCCGCCAGTTCCGGAGTCGATAGCTTGCCGGTCTCGCCATCGAACCGCGATACGTAGATGCCCTTGCTTTCGCCATTGGCGAACCGCGTCAACTTCGTGGTGTATGTTCCCCAATACACGAGGTACTGCTTGCCCGCGGCCCCCGCCAGCATCGGCGCTGCTGTCCCTAAGAATGATCGTCTGGTCACTTACCTGTCCTTGTTTGCTCCACCGGCACACGGTTGCCGCGCTCGCCGCGCTCCAGCGATACACCGCCCTTGCCCACGGCATTCTCGCCGCTGCCCGGCGGCACATCCTGCACCACCAGTGTATCCACGGCCCGTTTTAACGCCGCGGTGGTATCATCGAAAGCCTTCCGGCGCCGCGTATCGCCATCCTTCGCCCCGGCCGCGATTGGCTTATCCGTATCCACCACAAACGCCGGCACCAGCTTCAGCCGGTAGGCGCTGGAGATGCCGTCGTAGCGGCCGGTCCTGGCGTTGAACATCCCATCGGCGTGGCGCCGCAGCGCATAGTAGAGCGCGATGTGGTCCTCATGCTCGCGCACACCCTGTTGCCCGCCATCCTGCGCGAACACATTCTGCGCATAGACGTCGCGCCAATCGCGATAGCCGCCCACCAGGCCCGACGCCGTGCCATCGCCATTCGGCACAAGCCGGAGCTTGCCTTCACGGAAGAATGCATCGCGCTGTTGATTGGAAAACCACGCGATCTGCGGCATGTGGATGTCGGCTTGCTCCGTCTCCACCATGCCATCCTTAATCCGCGCCTTCAGCCTCGTGTACTGCTCGGTCTGCACAATCCGATACGAATAATCCGCGCCCACCTGACCCCGCGCGTCCTTCATGATCGGGTCCGGCGAATAGCCGATCTCCAACGTCGCGTCGTCATCGTTGAGAGGATCCTGCTTGCCCGATAGACGGATGACGATGGTGTACAGCCCCTCCAGCATCTTATCGTTCGACCGCAGCACCAGCGTCCCATTCCCGTTCGCCCCGCGCCACGGCGAATCGCATCCCCACGCCCGGTACAACTGGTTGTCGATGCCCTTCTCACCATCCGGACTCACAAAGTCCGCCGGCTTAATCTGGCCGTCCAAGTTGAAGCCTTCGCCGATCCGGCTGGTCACCTGCGGCTGCCCCGGATCCTCGGCCGCAAACGGATTGATGTAGGTTTCAATGTCACGCCGGAAGCCTCGATACGCCGACGCCGCACGCCACGTCAGGTAGTACACGCCGGCCCGATCCCGGTTCAAGCTGGTCGCCGGTGGATTCGCAATTGCCTCAATCTCTGCCGGCGTCCGCCACGGCACCAGCGACATGCTCCTGGCCACCTGCGCCGGTACCGCGAAATGCGTTGTGCTGCCATGCAGGCAGTCGATGCCCGGCTCAATTTCGGTGCCGCGCGCGTAGTCCGCCCGCCCGCCATAGCGAAATGCCGGATCGTAGAACGACACCACGTAGCCCGCCACCCAAGGTCCGGCAGCCTGCAGATAGCCCACTGCCAGCACCGCCATGCACGAAGCCCGCCACGCGCGATTGCTCATAGGTCTGCTCCTGCTTACTTGTTAATAGCTTCGCCTGCCACGGCCCGTAATCGCCACGCCGCCCACCCCGATCTCCACGCCATCAACAGGCCGCAATTCCATACTTGTGGGCGGCACGGGCTGGGGAATCAGCGTCTCGATGGCTTTGATCGTTGCCGCGGACGTATCGTCATAGCCGCGCCTGCGGCCCTCTTCGCTCTCCCTCGGCGGAATGCCCATCGGCTTGTCCGGATCCACCACAAAGGCCGGCACCAGCTTCAGCCGGTAGGCGCTCGATATCCCGTCATAGCGCCCTGTTTTTGGATTGAACATGCCGTCGGCATGGCGCCGCAGCGCATAGTAGAGCGCCACATGATCCTCATGCTCACGCACGCCCTGCGTCCCGCCCGACTGCGCAAAGATGTTCTGCGTGTACACATCGCGCCAGTCCCGATAGCCGCCCACTAAACCCGCAGCCGTGCCATCGTCATTCGGCACCACGCAGATCTTGCCCTGCCGGAAGAACGCATCGCGCTGCTGGTTGTAGAACCACGCAATCTGCGGCATGTGGATCTCGGCGGCTTGCTCGGTCTCGACAACCCCATCGCGCACCTTCGCCTTCAGCTTCGTGTACTGCTCCGATTTCAGAATGCGATAGGAATAATCGATGCCCACGTTGCCGCGGGCGTCTTTCATGATCTGGTCAGGAGAATAGCCGATCTCCAGCGTCGCATCGTCATCATTCCGCGGATCCTGGTTGCCCGAAATGCGAATAACGACCGTGTACAGCCCCTCCAGCATCTTGTCGTTCGACCGCAGCACCAGCGTCCCATTCCCATCGGCGCCACGCCACGGCGCATCGCAGCCCCACGCGCGGTACAACTGGTTGTCGATCCCCTTCTCCCCATCAGGACTCACGAAGTCGTGGTCTTTCACCTTGCCATCTAGGTTGAAGCCCTCGCCGATCCGGCTGGTCACCTGCGGTTGGCCCGGATCTTCGGCCGCGAACGGATTGATGTAGGTCTCGATATCGCGCCGGTAACCGCGATACGCCGACGCTGCCCGCCACGTGTGAAAGTAGACGCCCGCCGGGTTACGCTCCGTGCCCGTCGCCGGCGGATTGGCCAGCGCTTCTACTTCTTCCGGCGTGCGCCAGGGAATCAGGGAAAATGTCTTCGCCACCTGCGCCGGAATGGCGAAGTGCGTGGTGCTGCCATGCGGGCAGTCGATGCCCGGCTCAATGTCCGTGCCGCGCGTGTAGTCCGGGCGCCCGCCGAAGCGGAAAGCCGGGTCGTAGAACGACACCACGTAGCTCTTCACCCAAGGTCCCGCTGCCTGCGCGCAACTCGCCGCCAACACCGCCATACACGTAGCTGACAATAAGCGCTGCATCATCTCTAATCCCTACTTCGGAGGCGACACCTGGTTCACCAGAAGGTCCGACAATGCCCAAGCCTCAAACGCCAGCGGATCGGCATCGTCCATCGGTCCCTTGCGCACCACGATCTCCGCGCTCACTTCGAAATCGGTGATGGCCTTCGGATCCGTCGCGAAGAATGCCGCGCCGGAGAACGGGCTCCAGCGGCTCCACTCCGCCGCGCCGCTCGTCTTGTAGCGCCACACCGGACGGAAGTATTTCATGCGGAAGCTGAAGCGCGGCCCTTCCGGATCACGCACCGGCACCGGCACGGCCGTGTCGCGCTGCCCGCGTTCTT
>JAEUQF010000182.1 GCA_016789745.1 Bryobacterales bacterium | reverse complement strand
CAGGAGGCGTCGGCGATGTGCTCGATGATGTCGCGCTCATGGATGTTGGTGGGCTTGTAGAGGGCGAGGTACTCGGCCTTGACGCGGAGGTAAGGGCGGCGTTCCTCGGTGGCGAGGACAGGGTCCTTGGAGGTGAGGCCGTGCGTGACGGCGTTTTGGGAGATTTTGGCCTTGCCTTCCGGAGACTTGGGGCCGCGGGACTTGCGGCCGTTCTGGGCGGAGGTGCGGGAGCGGCCATCCGTGTGGGGCTCGGCGGCCCCGTTGGGGGTGTTGGCGGTGTCGCTGTCGATGGTGCTGGTGTTGCTGCTAATGACGGATTTAGCATGGGGGTTGACGGGGAGGGAGGTTGGGATGGGGCTATGTTGTTGAGGGAATTGAGGGAGGTTGGCGTGGGAATGCAGTGGGGGACTGGACAAAATCCTACAGGGGTGGGTGGGATGGCGTGAAGCTTGCTGGCGCTTGACACAAGTTGACACAATGCGCCAAGTACGCTATTGACTCGATTATGGCCACGAACCGAACGACAGTGAACGTTTCCATCACCCCGGAACTCGACGCGTTCCTGCAAAGCCGGGTGCAAAGCGGGCGATACCAGACAACGAGTGAAGTGGTGCGAGAAGCGCTGCGGCTGCTGGAACGCCACGAGCGGGAGAGGGACGAAGCACTGGCGGGCCTGAAGCTCAAGCTGCGGCGGGGTGCGGAGCAGGCGGAGCGGGGCGAGTTGCTCGACGGCGATGAGGCGTTCGAGGAACTCAGGGAGATGATCGAAGAGCGCCGGCGGGCAAAGGCCGCGGCCGCGGAACGGTGAAGCGGCGATTTGTTCTTACCCCGGAAGCCAGGAGCGACCTCCGCGAGATTCTGGGCGACATTGCTGAGGACAGCCCTGAAGCTGCGGAGCGAGTCCGGTCGCAGTTTTACTCTGGGATTTAGAAGTTGGGGCGAGCAGATGGCCGTCGTGCGGGTAGAGCCTGATATCTACAAGAACACATGCGACGTTCTGGTCAACAATGAAGGTTACTGTATGCACGCGTCGCGACGCCTCATGACGCCGACTACGGCCCCGCACGGAGCCAGCCGCATGGGCCTGCCCTTCAATAGCCACCGGTCAGTCTTCAGCCCCGCAACGCTTCGACTCAGATTGATCTCAGATTTCGACCTTTCGGTCCGATTCCAGCAGTTTCGAGAGCTCATGCAAATTGGCAAACGGGCTACTGGATACGATGGCGCTCAAACCTTGCAGTCCCTGTATGATCAGTTCCTTGTCGCTCCTGCTGATTCCACGGTCGATGATATCGAAGTGCCTGTCGATAGCCTGCCTACGCTCGTCGAAGATGCGGTCGAAGACGCGATGGTAAAGGTCGTAGCGGTTGGTCATTTCTGTCAGCACAGAGTCTCTCATCGCTTCGATCCTGGCGAGGTCACGCCGGAGGTTCTGTTGCTCGCAATACGCCCCTATCAAGGAAGAGAGGAAGGCCAGCGCATCTGCCGACGGCATGATTTTGCTGATTCCTTCGAGGTGCGCCAGCGCGCGATTCTTGTTTCCTCTGAACGTCACTAGCTTAGGTTCCCTGTCTCGTCCATAATTCGGACATCAATAAGCTCCGCCAACGCCGCAGCAATCTGAAGTAATGGCGAAATCTCGAAAAGGTCGGCTTCGCTAAAGTATCGTCCTCCGAACAGCCGACGTAAGTAGCGGAACGCCCTCGACAAGACCCCGAATGGATACACAGCCCGACAGGTTCTGCAGAACTGGCTGTCGAACGCGCCGACTGCCTTTCGGACACTCCTGCTCAGCTCGGAGGCCCGGCGGTCCACAGCATCAAGCTTGAGCGAGAGTTCTTTGTACTGGCCGATAGCCACCAAGCTCTTCGACGCCTCTTCTTCTATTTCCTTGATCCTCTTGTTAGCGGAAAGATGGCTGAAGATCCCCGTGATTACGACCGCTGGAATGAAGACCATGCCCCCGAGCACGGCGGTGCCTACTCCCATGCCGAGACCGCCGCTCGCCAGTGAGCCACCGCCGAGCCAAGCCAGCGTTGCCTTTGTTGCCGCAGCGCCAGAGAGCGTGCCGATTGCAGTGCCGGTCGATGCCGTACCGAACGTACCCACCAGTGCCCAAGTACCCAACGCAGTCGAGAGACCGGCGCCAGCCCCTTGAGCACCGTTCATTGCGATCTCCGCAGTGGAAAGGGTGTTCTCAATGTGGGCGAGCGGGATTGTGACGCTAGCAAGATCGAATGGCGACTCCGATGTTGCCCGGTCGCGGGTCTGGATATTCTCCGAAATCCTTCGGAGCTTTCTCAAAGCGAAGACCCCAGCTGTCTTTGCTAAGACCAAATCTTCCAGTGTCCGATTGGCAACATCCCGTTTTCCCTCCAGTTCGGCATACGCTTGGCGCACCCGCAACCGAATCGCATCGTACTGTATAGCGCGACTCCGAACACGATCATGCGCGCCCCAGCTAACGATATTAAGCACCTTTTCGCCAAATCCCAAGTCCTTCTCCTTGCACACTACTTCTCCAACGTGAGCAGCGTGAGCGGCGGCCAATTCTTACTCTACTTCCTCCGTGTGGTTATTTGGTGTTAACGGTCACCAGAAAACGTAGAAAACTGGGCATGACGCCGTCGGCGGCGTCATGCCCGCCGCAATTGCCCTCTTGGTAGTGGATCGAAAGGGTTGTACCAACGGCTACGGCAGCCACAAACATCGCACTGATCCAACCGTTCAACGGCAGTTGTGCTCGGCCAAGTGACCGACCGGGTACCTTGTTGCGTCACACTCGGTCGGCCCGTGCGGTGCCCGGTACCTCCGCTGTCGCCGACAATGGGCTTGCCTTCCCGCCTCTGAGGGTTGGTAGCGTTGGCTGGCCGCTGCAACCTGAGCACCGCGAACCTACTGCCGGCGGGTGATTGGGCTTAGGGACGGGACACTCTTCTACAGGGGTGAGGGACGGAGGGTGAGTTTGCGGGATTGCGGTCGGACGTTAGAATGAAGTCAGATGACGATCAACGTCGAGTTGCGGGAGGAACAGGCCGCACGCCTGGATCGGTTTGCGACCGGTCTGCGCAAGACCCGCGACGAGGCTACGGCGCAGTTGATTGAAGAGGGGTTGCGGCACGCGGAGTTCCCCGCTGTGGAGTTCCGCGATTCGGCGGGGGGCCGCCAAGCCTATGTGGTTGGCTCCGGGCTGGCGGTTTGGGAAGTGCTGCTGGTCGCCGAGGGATATGGAATGGACGCCCGTGTCACGGCGGAACACCTTCGCCTGGATGTCGAAAAGGTGGCGCTGGCGCTTGGGTATGCTGCGGCGTTTGCGGAGGAAGTCCACGGGGCACTCGAGGAGAACCGCGCGATGACGCCGGAGAAGTTGCGTGCGTGTTTGCCGGCGGGAGCCTGGGTCGGCATTCGGTAGATGTTGCGGCTTCTGCTGGATGAGCACCTATCTCCGGCCGTGGTGTACGATTGTCCGAGACCGGCGAAGTGCCATCGACATCGAGTCGCTGTTGGAATGGCGGGATGCCAGTCTGCGAGGCAAGGACGACAACCAGGTGCTGACTGCCGCTGCCGAAGCAGGATACGCCTTGGTGACCTATGATCGGCGTACCATTCCGGGGTTGCTTCGGACCTGGGCTGCGACGGGGCGGAGTCACGGTGGCGTTCTTTTCATCGATGAGCGCACCTGCCGCCCCAGGATGTTTCGGGGATCGCGGCAGCTCTAATCCGGCTTTGGGATAGGATGTCCGATTTTGACTGGACTGATCGGGTGGCGTTTGTGTCTCGGGACGAGAAGGACTAGGGGGGCGGCGCGCCCGAGCCTTTCGCGAACAGATTGCGAAGCAGAACAGATGGTTGCTGCTTAGATCCTTGCCGCAGGGGTCACGAACCGGCGTGGAAGGCGTCGAACTTTGTTGCAGCGCCTGTCTGTCGTGATCTTGGCGGCGACCCGCAACCGAGCGGCACAGAAGGCATTTTGCGAAGCCAATCCAATGCATGGCCGCCGCCCACAGTGGGCGGGGTGCTGCTTATGATCGAAGAGCGCGGGCGGGCAAAGGCCGCGGGGGTGGAACGGTGAAGCGGCGTCTTGTCCTTACCGCTGTAGACGCTTCGAGCTTTCAGGCTGAACGGGGAAGGACTTCCCGTTCGATGCGGCGGCTGATGGTGTCTTCGGCGACGGCGAGGTCGTACTTGGACTGAAGATTCAACCACATTTGGGCGGATGTGCCGAAGTAACGGGCGAGGCACAGAGCCGTATCGGCGGTGATGCCACGCTGCCCCTTGATGATGCTTCCGATACGGTTGGCGGGAACACGCAACGCGAGGGCGAGGGCATTCGTGGTAAGACCGGCTTCCGCGAGAAGATCCTGGAGGACGTCACCGGGATGAATGGGTGGCAATTTCTTCGTTGGCCTGGTAGCCATGGATATGTCTCCTTTTCGTGGCGGTCGACAATTTCCCATCATGGGCGTCCCCATCGCACCATTCGAAACAAATGCGGAACTGATCGTTGATCCGGATGCTGTGCTGCCCTTTTCGGTCGCCCTTTCGCGCCTCCAACCGAAGTCCAGGGAGTTCAAGGCCTCGAAGCGATGTGGCCGCGTCCAGCAGTTCTAAGCGGATCCGGGCGGTCTTTTTCGATGCTCTGCAACTTGCGGCTGAACTTTCGATCCAGCAGCAGTTGGAAGTCCTTGTGTAACGCCGTGTCGCGATTCTCAATTTTAGGTGGGAGAGCGACACGCCCGTAAGTTGGTCCGGCCGGTAGGAACATGCAGGTCCTTGCGTTTGTCGGTCCGAACAAAGCGGTACAACTGTTCGGGGTGAAGCTTGTCGGTGTGAATGCCGTCGTCGAGGTCGGGGCGAACAAGAACGCATATTCCTTTGACGCCAGGTTCAAGACCAGTAACACGGACCTTCTGGCGTTGATTGAACAGAAGAAGGCTCACTATGCCGTTCATATTGAATGCGCGCAGACTAGATACCGCAACATCTTCAAGTCCGATCTAGACAAGATGACCTTCGAAGTCCCGGCCGGGATGCTGGACGGCAACGTTGAAGTGACCTCATTTATCCTAGCCTCCAGCCCTATAGACAAGTACAGCAACGATTCCTTTCACCCCGACTATGCGAAACTAACGTTTCGCGTCCGCAAGGCTGACACCCTTGCCGTAGGCCACGATCATGAATTCACGGCTGAGAAGAAGGTCGATCCCCTGCGAAAAGTGCCCTCAATCTTTTCGATCCAGCCGAATGATGATCCATACGCCACGGGAATGGACATTGAGACCATGGGTAACAAAGTTACGGTCAAGCTGTCCCGTGCAAACTACGATGCATACGCATTCCTGAAAAACGACTCCAAGCTCCATCCCATGCTCTCATTGGCCGTTGTCGTTCCGGCACTCGTTTCTGTCATTGACGAGGTCCGGCGCGAAGCGACCACCGGCAACCTCAGCGAATATAAGGATCGGCGGTGGTTCCTCGTTCTCTCGCGACGCCTTCGCGAGATTGGAATCGACCCTGAAGACGCAGACACCTATAACGAATCCAGCCTGCGAATGGCGCACGAGATGCTGGGACAGCCGCTCGGCGAATCGCTCGCGGGGCTAAAAGACATCCACGAGACGGAGTGACTCGATGACCAAACTGACCTTTTTGCGTGCGAATAGCCTGGATCGACTGCAGTCGAACATCATCGCGAACCAGCATCGGTATTCGCAACCCGCACCATGGCTCAGCTCCTATTTTTCCGGATCTTCGTGGCTGCAGGAATCGAACCTGATCCAGTACGAGCCCTTTCAATTGACTATGCCGGCCAGCAAGACCGAGCATCGTGATCTGGAGAACACCCGAATACTCTACTCAGCGCTCAAGCACCTCACGCCCCTGCAGGCTGCCGATCCGAGACTGTGGGCCTACATGACACACGTAACGCACTGGGAGTACATGCGTCAGCGATGGCCGATTGAGCAGTACCTTGGAAAGAAGGAGTTTCGGGAGAACATCCATGATCACTACTTCCTGAAACCACCCAAGGCGCGCGCGCTCATCCACAATGGGCTTTCGCGGCTTTGGTGGTATGGCTACTGCAGCTATGACGAGAGCCGGCCGGACCCATTTGAGCTGACAACCGCGCTCCTTAAGAACCTCGACGTCGCCCAAACGCTTTTGGAGCGCGCCTTCTCGCTTAACACTTCAGTCACGAAGACCATGCTGTCCGTACTTCTGGAACGTGAGAAGCAGGGCAAGGCATTCTACGTTCGGGATCGTGTCCGCGATCTCGCGAAGTACATAGTTCAGATCGGCGGCGTTACGATCATTGATGCACTCGACGAACCAGACCTCCGGCACCTGATCCTCAAGAGAATCGAGCAGCTCGCGGCCTGAAGTTCATGGCCGACAATCTCACTCCCGAGCAACGTTCCTACAGCATGTCGCGCATACGCTCGCGTGGAAACAGCTCAACCGAACTGCGCCTGATAGAGCTCATGCGCGGTGCGGGCGTGTCTGGCTGGCGACGCAAGAGCAAACTGCCGGGTCGTCCGGATTTTGTATTTCCAAGGCATCACCTTGCAGTGTTCGTCGACGGTTGTTATTGGCACGGCTGCCCAAAGTGCTCACCTGGCGCGAAATCGAATATCGACTATTGGCAAGAAAAGATAGCCGGCAACGTCAAGCGCGACCGCGCCAATACGCGCAAATTGAAGCAGGGGGGCTGGCGTGTTATACGCATCTGGGAGCACGATCTGAAAGCGTCGCCGATGAAGTGCTTGTCAAAGATAATGACAGCCCTGCTTCCGGTCGTGGCGTAGACTACATCCCTGTGCAGGAACAGTTGTTGTTCGGC
Organism: Bryobacterales bacterium; assembly: GCA_016789745.1. Classification (GTDB taxonomy): domain Bacteria; phylum Acidobacteriota; class Terriglobia; order Bryobacterales; family Bryobacteraceae; genus CADEFT01. The sequence continues at coordinate 3,288 of JAEUQF010000182.1, read as the reverse complement.
TTGATCGCGCTCGGCACGGCATACTCTTGCCGCTACCCCGTCTTAACTAAATCCCCCGACCAGAATGCCGGGTTGGGCGTCCGCGAGGGCTATTCATAGACTCCGGCCGAGGCCGGGCGTGTTCAGGAGCCGCACCCCCTGCAAAACTCCCCGGCACCGCGGCTGTCGACTCGGCCCCCTCAGCACGATGGTCAAGCGCGGCGTCCTCCCGCGCGAGACCAAGCAATTCCCCAAGCTTGATGTGCTCTGGCTTTCTGGGTTTGCGTGCGTCACCAGCGGTTTCCGGCTTTCCTAAGATAAAGGTCCGCAGCGACACTGCGTCATCCCAGTCCGCATCGAAGCGCGTGCTGCTCCTATTGAACTGAGGCCCCCGTCGCACGGCCTCGGGGTTCCAATATCTGACCTTCCTGATAATTCTCTTTACGGCAACCCTTCCGTTCATTCTAGTCTCCCGCGCTGTTGAGAAAAAATTCAGGCAGACGGTTTCAGCCGGTTGATTCTCCTCAGGCGCCAAGAACGCAACGAGTTCACCGTTGCGCTCAAAATCGGCGATTTTCTCCTCCCTGCGTTCGACCTGGACACGGAGCTGGAACTTTTCAGCGGCCCTTGTCGCCCGCTCCTTGTCCTCCCGTTCTAGGTGCTCGAGCGCACGCAACTGTTCCTCCAATACCAACTGCTCCTCCTCTCCAAGTTTGTGGAACTCGTCGCTTACAAGAAACAGTCTCTTGATGGTTACGCCGTTGCGCGCCATGTGCTTGTTCATGGTTAGAAACCGACCTAGGCTTCCCAGGTTCGCATCGGTCCAGTAGTCGGGTAGCGTCATCGTCTGATAACTGCCCTTCCTAACGCTACCGAGCAAACGGCATAAGCTTGTTACGATCCGATCCCGATGTCCGTATACTTCAAAGTGGCCCCGGCCAAGTCCAGCGTAACTGCCGGCCATAGACTCAGCCAATGACCGCCGCAGCTGAAGAAAATAGCTTGGATATGCGCGGTCTGATGCACCTTCTTCTTTGTCTACAACTTGCTGTCCGCTGATAAGGGAAGCAAATTCCTGCTCAGTCTTCGCTGGACCAGGTTTTGGGGCACGCGCTCCCCTCCAGGCAGGGTCAACCGCCCTCGCTATGTCGATGGCTTCAATGAGTTCCTCGACACAAGAGAATCGATCCTCGTCGCGGTACCTCAGGCAAGAGTCGATGATCTTGAGAATATTCTCGTTTTCCCACAAGAGATTCTTCTGCATCGCCTCAGCGACCTGGAAGATCCTGCGCTTCAAAAGTCTGGTGTCTGCCGGTGGGCGCCGCAGCACGTCCCAGCCGTCCTCTGTGCCTCGATCGAGCAACAACGAGTACAGTATTGCGCCAATTGAATATAGATCGGCGGTGTATCCAAATCGGGCGTGGGATTGGCCCTGCCTGCACTCTGGGGCACGATACCACTGATCCTCCGTCGCCCTGGTGTCGCCACCGTCCTTCGGATCGGCAATATCAGTCCGTCTGGCCGCCGCATCTGAATGACGGGCATATCCGAAACCCACAAGCGTGAAACGATCTTTCCCGAGGAACTTTGGAGGACCCGACACACAAATGATGTTTCGCGGAACAATGAAGCTGTGGACAATACCTTGGTTGTGCAACACCTGAACAGCTCTTGCAAATGCACGGGCAAGGTCGAGAAACGGCATGCTACCCCAGGTATGTTTCGCTGGGCGAAGGGCGGCAAGAGTCTGTCGAGTCTTTGTGGACTTCCCAGCATAGGCGTAGATAAGGCACGGTCGGGCCTCGTCGCCGCGTTTAGCAGAGTAGTTAAACAGGCTGCCCTTTCCGATCATCCTAACAATACCAAAGGGGCTGTTCTTGATTCGATGCGCAGCATAATTTATGGAGGGACCGCTATCATACTCTCGATCGACAAACTCCTGCTGGCTAACATCATCGAGATTCTCAGAAGGACATTTGATGAAGTAGGTAGTGCCGTCGGTCAGATCCTGACCCTCGACAGCATCTACTCCCACGACTCGCCCATCTGCTTTCGCTGTTTCCCGACCGGCACTCTTTTTGGCTACCACTGCACGGAAACTGGCGCCGTACTGCCCCTCGGCGTGTATCTCCTCAAGATCTGAGAGAAGGTACTCTTTGCGGTTGAGGTCTCTCATCGAGGCACTCCCAACAGTGTCTCTTTGAACGATTCCAGACGGAAGTTAGCGTGGAGGGCAGAACCGAATCGGTCAGGGAAAACAGTTCTGGAGTTGATATTCAACGTATTCAGCTCATCGAGGCATTTCTTCCGGCCCGAGTTACGGATCAGAAATCGCAATAATACTGGCCACCGCTCCTCTGGAGGTCTGTCACATCGTGCCACCACCCACTGATCGACTGGGAGATGTGGCGGCACGAAGGTAAACAGGCCAGCCTGGCCGACGATTCGGGGATTGTCGTGAGCCATGGACCCAACAAATCTGATGCCTTCTCTCGCAGTGACCTCGTTCGGCGGACACATGCGTTCGACGGCGGTCTTGTTGAGAGCAAACACAACCCGGTGTCCTACGCCGTCAACCCGATCGTCTTGTTCCACAAACGCAAAGTAGAGTGCGATTAGCGGGATATACGTCCAATCAAGAAACGGCGTGTACAATCCATGGTGCTGCCCTAGTGCGAATAGCTCTAAGGTGAGACTGCGTAGATCTTGATCCATCGATTCAAGAACGTTGTCAAACGACGTATAGAATTTCCCTATATGCCTGCCCAGGAGCGCGTACAAATCGTCGTGCTTACGGTCAAGCAAGCTCAACCCTCGCAAGTGATTGATGAACTCCATCAAATGGCGGGTGGTCAGTTCGGAGACGTCCTTCTGCCATTGTTCGCCCTTGCTCACGATCTCTTTGGACGCAGCCCGGGAAAGAGAGGACTGGAGGAACCAGGACGGGTCGCGCATCCCCCGCCACACAAATTCCTGCCCCTCAACTCGCATGTCTGGCCCAAGCTGAATGCGTGGAGACACAAAAAGTGGAGCGACGTCGCGAATGAAGGCGGAGAATCCCTCAACCTCGAACGTATAGTATCCGCAACCCGCTCGCGTACACTTCACTGAATCAGCCATCTAGGTCCTACCCTCGGTCAGTCCGTTCGCTTACATTGTATCGTTTTGTGATCGGCTGCACATTGGCTGGTCGACGGCGGTTCAGGTTACTAGTATGCGGGGGGTTTGCAATAAGATAGAGCATGCCCGGCAGCATGAAGGCCATGGTTCTCAGCAAATTCGGTGGCTTCGACGCTTTCGAGATGCGCG
>JAEUQF010000174.1 GCA_016789745.1 Bryobacterales bacterium | reverse complement strand
CCGTTACCAGCGCCGCCAGCAGACTGAACGGGATTTCCTTCAATACCGTGTTGCGCTTGGCCGTCACCGGATAGATGATGGCCGCGATCCCTAAGATCAGCAGGATGTTGGCGATGTTACTGCCGATGACGTTGCCAATCGCAATCTCGCTGTTGCCCTCCATGGCGGCAATCACACTCACCATCAATTCCGGCAGGGACGTGCCGAAGGCGACGATCGTGAGGCCTATGACGATTCCGGGAACCCGCAATCGCTTTGCGATGGACGAGGCGCCATCCACCAGCAGGTCGGCACCTTTCACCAGGAGAAGAAGACCAATCGGAAACAGAATATAAGTCAGAAAGACAGATCCGGACACATTGGGCATGTTGTTTTAATTGTTGTAAGAGTTTGTTAGAGTCAGTCACGCTGCCCCCACCACCTCATTCACCGCCGGTTCCACCCCTGCATAACCCGGGAGCCGCACCACGAACGTCGTCCCCTCGCCCAGTTTGCTGTCCACCGTGATCGTGCCGTTGTGCGCCTGCACAATCCACGCCACGAAGCTCAATCCCAGTCCCAGTCCCTGCTTTTCCTTCGAAGAGCCAGGCACGCGATAAAACCGGTCAAAGATGTGCGGCAGATACTCCGGCGGAATGCCCATTCCGGTGTCCGCCACCTCCAGCACTACGTCGCCATGATCCGCCCGCACCCGGGCATCCACACGGCCGCCCTTGTGCGTGTACTTCAACGCGTTCGATAACAGGTTCGATACCAACCGTTCGATCTGGATACGGTCAGCTTCAATCAACGCCGTCGCTTCACCGAGTTCGCAGGAAAGCCGCAACTCCGCTTCTTCGGCCGGAATCTGAAACTGCTCCACCAGGTCGTTCACCACCGCGCATAAATCCAGCGGTGCCCGCTGCAGCGCCAATTGCCCGCTTTCGGCCTGCGACAGCAGCAGCATCGCCCGAATCGTCTGCCCCAATCGCTCCACATCCTCCAGTGCCGTGATGATGGCCTCGCGATACTGCTCCTGTGACTTCGCCGTGAACAGCGCCACCTCCAACTGTCCGCGGACCGCGGTCAACGGCGTACGCAACTCATGCGACACGTCGGTGGAAAACCGGCGCGTCATCTCAAAGCTGCGTTCCAGCCGCTCCATCATGCGATTGAACGTCACCGTCAGTACGTCCAGTTCATCGCCCGACCCGCGCAACGGCAGCCGCAAGCTGAGGTTCTGCCCCGTGATCGCCTCCGCCGTTTTCGAAAACTCCTTCACCGGACGAAGCGTGCTGCCCGCCACGAACCACCCCAACAGGCTTCCGGCCAGGATCAGCCACGGCAGCAGCATGTAGTAATCGCGGGTGAAAGCCGCCAGCGTGCGCTCGTTGCCCGCCAGTGATCGCCCAATCGCCACGAAGAAGCGCTCGTTGTCATCATCCACGAACACGCCGCCGCGAATCTGGTAGGGCTCGCCTTCACTCGAGATCCGCACCTCCCAGAACGGGTCCTTCGACTGCATCGCTTTCTGGATATCCGCGGCCGGGTTCAGGCCCAGGTCTTCGTAGATCACCGAGTAGTCGATGACGCGCCCGTCCTTGTCAGTCAGCAGGAAGACGTGCCGCATGCGCTCCACGATGAACGTCTCTTCCTGGTCCATGTGGTCATAGCGCCACACCGGCTTGTTGCGGTGAATCACCAGGTAGCTCTTGGCCGCGTACCACTCTTCGTTCAGTACGTCGCGGATCTGCGCATCCAGAATCAGGCTCAACACGCCACGGAAGAAAAAGCCCATCGCCACCAGCAGCCCGATCAGGAATACGGCGTTCGTCACCGTGATGCGGAACCGCAGTCCCCTCAGAAATCCCGCCCTGGCCGCCAGCGCCGCGAAAGTCATCCCCGCCTACCGGTCCCCAACCCGCTCCACGGCACGCTCCGGCAGGTCCAACATATAGCCGATACCCCGCACGGTGTGGATCAGCCGCGTCGGCCATCCATCGTCGATCTTCGACCGCAGGTGCCGGATATACACATCCACGATATTCGTCAGCCCGTCGTAGTCCATGTCCCACACGTGCTCGACAATCATGGTCCGGCTCAACGGGCGGCCCGGGTTCCGCATCATGTACTCGAGGATGCTGAACTCCTTCGGAGCCAGCTCCACGCCCTGGCCGCCGCGCGTCACTTTGCGGCGCAGACAGTCCAGGATCAAATCACCCACCTGGAGCCGTTCCGGCGTCGGCTGGCCGCGCCGCAGCAGCGCCCGCACCCGCGCCAGCAACTCGACAAAGGCGAAGGGCTTCACCAGGTAATCATCGGCGCCGAGTTCCAATCCCTTGACGCGATCATCCACCGCATTCCGCGCGCTCAGAATCAGCACCGGCGGCGACAGCTTACGGTTGCGGATCTTCTCCAGAACTTCAAGGCCGTCCAAATCCGGCAACCCCAAATCGAGGATCAACAGATCATAGGAGGTGTCCCGCGTCAGGTTCACCGCCGTATGCCCGTCCGGCGCGATATCCACCGCATACCCCGCCGACTCCAGCCCGCGGCTGAGAAAGTCCGCAATTCGCTTCTCGTCTTCGACAACCAGAATGCGCATCTATACTGACCAAGATATCAGGCCCGAACCGCCCCAGTTAAACTAGAAGCTTGCTGCAAGCCACCGATCTCCGTAAAGAATACGCCACTGCCGCCGGTCCGCTGGTGGTGCTGGAAGGCATCTCGCTGGACCTTGCCCGCGGCGACGCCCTCTCCATCATGGGCCCTTCGGGCAGCGGCAAAAGTACGCTCCTCTATATCCTGGGAACGCTCGATCAGCCCACGTCAGGCCGCCTCACGCTCGAAGGCACCGACCCATTCTCGTTGAACGAGAACCAACAGGCGCAGTTCCGCAACAAGCACATCGGCTTCCTCTTCCAGGACCACTGCCTGCTGCCGCAGTTGAGCGTCATGGAAAACGTGCTCACCCCGGTTCTGGTGGATGGTCCGCCGGACGACGCCACTCGCAAACGGGCCGAGAAACTTCTCGATCAGGTGGGCCTGTCCAAACGCGCCCATCATCGGCCCGCCGAACTGTCCGGCGGCGAAAAGCAGCGCACCGCGCTGGCCCGCGCGCTGATCCGCGAACCGCTGCTGCTGCTCTGCGATGAGCCTACCGGCAACCTGGACCGCCGCTCGGCCGACTCGGTCGCCGACCTGCTGCTGGAACTGCATAAGGCGCAGCGCACCATCCTGGTGGTTGTCACCCATAGCCCTGACCTTGCCGGCCGCCTGCCGCGCCGCTACGAAATGCTCGACCGCCGTCTGAAGGAACGCTAACCCCATGAATGAGTCCACCCTCCTCTGGCGATCCCTTCGATACCATTGGCGGACCAACATCGCGGTCATCGCCGGCGTTGCCACCGCCGTGGCGGTGCTGGCCGGGGCGCTGCTGGTGGGCGACTCGGTCCGCGGCAGCCTGCGCGATCTCGTCATCGGCCGCCTGGGCCGTGTCGAACGCATCGTAGCCGGCACCAATCCCTTCCGCGCCGCGCTGGCCAAGGACCTCGCCCCGGACGCATATGCGATGTTCGCGCTCGAAGGCATCGTGGCGCATGGCTCCAATGGCCGCGTGGCGGGTAAGGTTGCGGTGTACGGCGTCGACGAGGGGTTCTGGAAGTTCCACGGTGCCACGCCACCGGCCGAACTCCCCAATTCCCGCAACGCCCTGGTCAGCGCGCCGCTGGCCGCCGAGTTGGGCATCAATCCGCGGGACTCCGTCATCGTCCGCCTCGACAAGCCTTCCGATATCCCCGCCGAGTCCGTGCATGGCCGGAAAGAGGACACAGTCCGCGCGTTGCGGCTCACCGCATCGGCCATCCTGCCTACAACACAACTCGGCGAATTTGTTTTACGACCCACGCAGGCCGGTGTGCGCGCCGTCTTTGTCTCGCTCCCGCGATTGCAGCGCGAACTGCAGCAGCAGGGCAAGGCCAACCTTATCCTTCTTCGCGCAGGCCCCAAACCCGACCTGCGCGCCAAAGCCGACCTCGCCGACATGGCGGTCAAAGTGAAGCCGCTCGCGGACGTGCGTCAGTTGTCCATCGAAAGCCCGGCAATGGTCATCAGCGAAGCCCTCGAAAAGGCGACCTTCGACGCCGCGAAGAAACGAAACCTCAGCGCGTCGCCGGTTCTCAGCTACCTCATCAACTCCATCCGCATCGGCGATCGCGAGGTGCCGTACTCGCTGGTCAGCGGCGTTGCCAACGTCGATGGCGCGGTGATGAACGAATGGGCGGCGCGCGAACTGAACGCCAAGCCGGGCGACCGCGTACGCCTGGAATACTGGGTCTGGCATCCCGATGGCCGCCTCGATACGCAGGCCACCGAACTCGATCTCAAGTCCGTCACGCCTATCGCCGGTTGGGCCGCCGATCGCGACTTCGCCCCCGAATATCCCGGCATTACGGAAGCCAAAACCATCCACGATTGGGACCCGCCCTTCCCCATGGAACTGGGCAAAATCCGCAAGCAGGATGAAGACTACTGGGACCGTTACCGCACCACTCCCAAGCTGTTCCTGCCGATCGCGGAAGCCGAAAAGCTATGGGCCTCGCGCTTCGGCCGGCTGACTTCCATCCGCATCGCGGTGCCCGAAGGCGCTGACCTGGAACAAACGGCCGCGCAGTTTCGTGCCGACCTGAAAGCCTCCCTAGATCCCACCACCATGGGCCTGCTGCTGGCCGACGTGCGCGCCGATTCCCTGGCCGCCGCCAAAGGTGCCACCGATTTTGGCGAATATTTCCTCTACTTCAGCTTTTTCCTGATGGTCTCGGCGCTGCTGCTGGTCAGCCTGTTCTTCAAACTCGGCGTCGAACAGCGGTATCGCGAGGCCGGGCTGCTGCGCTCGCTCGGCTTCGACGTCTCCCGCATCGGTAAGCTCTTCCTCAAGGAGGGTGCGATCCTTGCGGCCATCGGCGCTGTAGGCGGCGTGCTGCTGGCTGCTGCCTACGCCGGCCTGATCCTGTACGGCCTTCGCACCTGGTGGGTGGATGCGGTCGGCACGCAACTGCTGGAACTGCATCTCAGCCCGCTCAGTCTCATGGGCGGAGCGCTGGCAGGCTGGCTTACCGCGCTGTTCGTCATCTGGCGATCGGTGCGTCTGCTGCGCCAGCCCAGCCCGCGCGCGCTGCTCCAGGGCGCGGCCATCGAAGAGCGTGCTACGGTCTCCAAGCGCAGCGTCCGCATCTCGCTGGCCTGCGGAGCGCTCGGCCTTGGCCTGCTGGCGGCCTCCGCCTTCAAACTCATCCCCGCCGCCGGAGGCTTCTTCGGCGCCGGGATGCTGCTGCTGATCTCCATCCTGCTCTATAGCAAGGTGTGGCTGCTACACGGCGTCACCATCCCCGATTCCATCTGGCGGCTGGGTATTCGCAATGCCACCTACCGGCCCGGGCGCAGCGTTGTTTCGATGGCTCTGATTGCCTTCGCCACGTTCCTTGTCATCGCGCTATCGGCCTTCCGCCAGGAGGGCAAAGCGACAGCCGACAAGCTTGCCGGGGCCGCGGGTTTCCCCCTGGTCGGCGAATCCGTGCTGCCCGTCATCTACAGCCCCAACACGTCCGACGGCCGCCAGGAGCTTGGCTTCCCTTCCGATGCCGAAACGCTCTTCAAAGACGCCCGCGTCGTGCCGCTGCGTCTGCGCCAGGGCGACGATGCCAGTTGCCTCAACCTCTACCAACCGCGCAACCCGCGCGTCATCGGCCTGCCGGATGACGTCTTCTTCCAAATGCCGCTCAGCCAGGAGAAGCTGGCTCCCAACCGCGGCGAGTATGGCGCGTTCGTCGATGCCAACTCGCTCCAGTACGTGCTGCACAAGAAGGTGGGCGACGCCATCGTCCTCGATCCCGACAGCGGCCGCCCCATCACGCTGCGCATCATCGGCACCCTGCACGACAGCATCTTCCAAAGTGAACTCGTGATCCGCGATGCCGACTTCCGCAAAGCCTTCCCCGAACAGCAAGGCTTCCGCGCGTTCCTCGTCGATGCGCCCGCGGCGAAGCGCCAGGAAATCACCGCGCTGCTGGAAGACCGGCTGAAGGACTACGGCCTGGATCTCACCTCCACCGCCGAGAAACTGGCCGGCTATCATCGCGTGGAGAACGCATACTTAAGCACCTTCCAGGCCCTGGGCGGCCTGGGACTGCTGCTGGGCACCGTAGGACTGGCCGCTGTTCTGCTCCGCAATGTTCTGGAACGCCGCAAGGAACTGGCGCTACTCCGGGCGGTCGGCTATCAGCCCCATCACCTTGCCAACCTGGTGCTTGCCGAAAATGTCCTCCTGCTCGCGGGCGGCTTGCTCATCGGCGCACTCTGCGCGGCATTAGCCATCGCCCCGGCCATCGCCGACCGCGGCGGACACCTACCGCTGCGCTCCATGGCCGCACTGCTGGCGGCCGTTGCCATCACCGGCCTGCTGGCTTCTATCGCCGCCGTGCGAGCCGCTCTGCGCAGCCCGCTCCTGAGCGCCCTGCGCGCCGACTAACCGTCATGCCTACCGATTGGGTCCGGCTCGAAACACGCATCTTCTGGTATCTATTCGCCGCGCTGTTTCTGGCCGTGGCCACCTGGGAAACCCTCGCTCCGCGCGCCGCTCCCACGCAACGCACCGGGCGCCGCTGGGGTGTCAACGCCTGGCTCCTGCTGATCAGTTCCATCTTCAGCGTGACCATCCTTCGGTTCAGTCCCGTGGGGGTTGCTCTCGCTGTCTCCGGCCGGTCCGGCCCGACGGTGCAGCAACTGCCACCTGCCGCCGGCTTCCTGCTAACTCTGTTGGCGCTCGATGCCTGGGCCTGGTGCGGGCATCGCTTCCTGCACGCCACGCGCTGGGGTTGGCGCATCCACCAGGTCCATCATTCCGACATGGATTACGACGTCACCACAGGCTCGCGCTTCCATCCGTTGGAGAGCATCTTCCTCAAGAGCGGACAGCTTGCCGTGGTGTTCCTGCTCGGTCCCGCACCGCTCGCCGTTTTAGCCGCCGAGATGATCGGCCTGGTGGCCAACTTCTTCGAACATGCCAACGCGCGGCTTCCGGTTGCCCTGGCCCACGCGCTGCGGATGGTCATCGTCACGCCGGAGATCCACCGCATCCATCACTCGCTGCACCGTGACGAGCAGCAAAAAAATTACGGCCAGATCTTCCCATTGTGGGACCATCTGGCCGGAACGTTTCAATCGGAATCCAGTGCTGGCCCAGCCGGACCAGTCGGTGTCGCTTCCATCGGACGCCACCTGGGCTGGGGAGAAGCGTTGTTGCTACCGTTTCAGCGTGGCCGCCAACAACTTGCGGCTACTTCCGCCGCCGGCTCCGCAGAATCAGCAGGCCACCGGAAATCATCGTAAGCGCCGCCATGCCGGTGTTCGCATCGATCTCCGGCACGGGCGCAGCTGTAGCCAGCAGCGGTCCGGCGCAACCAATCACCAGCAACACGAATCGCGTCATTCGCATCCGCATACCCTTCCTTCGCTCGCTACTTGCGGTTCTTTCTGGCGCGCAGAATCAGCAGGCCGCCGCTCAGCAGCGCCATTGCCGATGCGCCGGTGCTCGCATCCACTTCCGGCACAGGCACCGTACCCGCCATGGCCGAGACGGCCGAACCAATCAATAACACCGTCAACGCTAGAAATCGCATACGCGGAAGTATACCAGAGTCTCTTACCAAAACTCCCATCCACCCCACAGAAGAACGTAAGCAGCCAACAGGGCATTAGCGACCGCATGCGCACCCACGGCCTCGCCGATCCGATTGCGGTGGCGCGCCACAGCCGCGAACGCCAACCCCGCCAGCATTCCTTCCACCCAGCGGCTGCCGTGCAACACGCCGAACAGCAGCGACGGTACTAGCATCGCCGCCCATCCGGCGCTGCGATAAGGCTGCTGCTCGAACTCGGCAGACCCTTGCATCCGCCGCATGCCGAAGCCGCGAAACGCAAGTTCTTCGGCAAGCGGCACCGTCACCACCGCCGCCAGAACCCGTACCGTCAACCAGGCCAGCCGCACTCCCTCGGACGCCGTGCGCAGGGCCTCCGGCATCGTGCGCGCCACGCCATGGCCCAACACGCGGTCCAACCCCACCCACATCCCAAACACCGCCACTCCCGCCCCGACCCCTAACCATCCGCAGCGCCAATCCTCACCCCGATACCCGCGCCGGTACCAGACCAACACCGCCACCGCGCCCACCACCCTTATCCCGTACAGCCATTCGAAGCTCCCCGCGCCCGCCTGCGCCAGCATCGAAGCCAGGACAATCGCCAGAAATGGCAGCAGGTAAGCCGCCGCCGGATTCTCCTCCACCCCAGCCGGGCTTGCGTCGCGGCGGGAGAACCATGGCAGCCGTCGCGCTGTCATCGCCATCGCGAACGCAACCCCATTGAACGCAATCCATCCCGCCTGCGAATGAAAGCCTCCCTTGGCGATCTCCTTATAGCCTGCCTCGCCAATGAGAAGCAGCGACGCGATGCGCACCGCATTCAGCCCGTACAACACCACCACTCCGGCCGGCAGCAGCAGCCACGCCTGCGGAAACCGGCATTCTTCCCGAAACAGCCACAGAAAGACCAGCGAAAACACCAGGAAAAGGCCAATGCCCTCCAACCCGGAGCATTCCGGCGAGACAATCACGCCGAAATTATGCCCGCGCAGCAGCATCCGGCTCGGATTCACGGTCAGATCCGGAATCACCGGTTGCAGCAGCCACTGCACCAAAACAAACGTCAGCCCCGCCGCGTGCTGCCACAGCCGCCGGTTCGCCTCACCGAAAGCGCACGCCAATAGCGCTCCGGCCAGGGCATACAACCACAGCGGCCCGGTCACCCGCCGCACATCGCGCCAGAAGCCAAATGGCACAAAGGCGCGGAGGAGCAGCAGCATCGCGACGATGCCGCATAGCAGCCAGGCGGCCGCCAACAACTCGCTCGCCGCCGGTTCGAAGAAAAGCCGCCGGCTCAAGGCACCAAAGACCGCCAGCACTACCACGTGCGCCGCCAGCAGGCCGCGATCCACGCCCCTGCCCATCGCCAAACGCTCCAGCGCCCCCCGGTACCGCAGATGGGCAAACGCCACAAACACGCCCATGAACCCCAGCGCGGCGCGCAATACCCACGGCCCCAGCCACCCAATCCACGAAGCCATGCCGGACTTCCCCAGCAGCACTTCGCCATCCAACCACACCGAGCCCAACAACAGCTCCACGCCCGCCAGCAACCCGAGCAGAACCAGCCTCATGGCGCGCCCTTCACGGTGAACCGCACCGCGTCCCGCGGGACCTCTTCGAGGAAGAACTCCTCCAACCGCACGCCCGACTCCGGATGCGGAACAATTCGCGCCCGCGTCTCCGGCGTCAGAAACACATAGGTCTTGCCCCGCTCGACGAACGGATAATGCGCCAGCGCAGCCCAGAATTGCTCATCGGTCACCCCATCCAACAGAATCAGCCGGCCCGGATTCGCCTTGTGCACAGTCCACACCTGGCGCACCAAGTCCTTCGCCACCAGGCTCCGCTGCTGCCACCACTGCGTGGTCTTGTACGCCGCCGGAGCCTGCGTCAACAGATACAACGCAAGCAACGCCCAACCCCAACGCCACCGCAACACCATTGCCGTCAGCAAACACAGCCCCGCCAGCGGCACCGTTAAATAGTAGTCCGTCACATGCTCCCGCAATGGCAGCACCGGCCCCAGCAGCGCCCCGAACCAACTCATCGCCAGTAACGGCGTCAAGTCGCGCCGCCAGGCACGCCAACCTACCAAGGCCAGCACCACTACCGGAAACAAAACGCCGCAAATCTGGTTTACAACTTCCGGCAACCCCGTCAGGGCCCGCAGATTATCCGCCTGAAATGCCCACTGCAAATATCGGCCAAAGGTGCGCAGCATGCCCCAATCGAAGTGCATCGCATAGGAACCCTCCGCCAGTTTCGGCGCGAACTGCATATGCAGCGCGTAATAAACCAGCGATACCGGCCAAAGCCACAGCACCCGCCGCAGCTTGTCCCGATCCCCGCGCCACACCCAATAGGCACAGGCCAAAGCCGGAAACACCACGTTGCTCTCCATCACGAAGAACCCCGTCAGGAATGCCGCCCACATGGCACGCCACCGTTCGGTCATCGAACACCACAACGCCAGCAGCAGGAAGAATCCGCCCATGACGTGTACATAGGCGCCATTGGAAATCATCGCCGTCGAGATCTTCGCGTTCGCCGCCCACAGTACCGCGGCCATCACAGCGACCGCGCGCGGCAATCCCAGCCGCAGTCCGATCGCCTGCAGCAACACCAAACTCGCGGCCTGCGTCAGAAAGGCCCACACCCGCATGGGCCACGATTCCCATCCAAATACCGCGGGGAAAAACAGGAAATAGGCGCGTTCGCTCAACGGCCGCCAGGTGCCATGCTGCGACGGCCGGAACAGCAACTCCCCCAGCGACCCGCCTTCGCTCCAGTCCCGCACCAGCCCCAGCCACGCAAAGTCATCCTGCTGGAACCAGGCCGCCAACCCCCATCCATGCACCGCCAGCAGCACCGCTACCGGCAGCAGCCACCATGCCGCGTTACTCAAGCGCAAAGACCGGATCCGGGTGCGATCCCTTCGGCAACTGAATCTTCTTCACCACCTTGCGCTCCGCCACTGAGATCACATACACCAAATCCCGCTCCTCCGCCGAGGCAAACGCGTACTTCCCGTCCGGCGATACCGTTAATGACACCAGCGGTCCAGGCAGTTTCTCCGTCCTCCCCACCACCTTGCGCGTCGCCGTTTCGGCGAACTCCACCACCTCATCGTGCATGCATGCATAGATGATCTGCTTTCCATCCGGCGTTACGGCGATCCGCACCGGCCCCTTGCCGGTAGCCACCTTCCCCACAATTTCCTGCTTCGCCGTATCCACCACATCCACGGCCGCCGATTCGCGATTCACCACATACACAAACTTCCCGTCCGGCGACCGTACGCTGCCCTCCGGCCGCTGGCCGGTTGCCAGCAGTTTAACCTTTCCGGAGCTAAGCTCGATTACACCGATATTCGCCGAATTAGAGTGGCTAATATATGCGTGCTTCGCGCCGGGTCCCAGGACTACCATATGCGCCGTCTTCCCACCCGTCTCATAGGTGCGCTTCACGGCTCGCGTTTTCGTGTCGATCGCCAGCAATTGATCCGGTAACTCGGTTGTCACATACAGCGTTCCCGTTGCGCGATCCAGGTCAATGCCGTGCGGACGCCGGTATTTGCCCAGGTTAATTTCGCCCACCTTCTTGCGCGCCTTCACATCAATGATGGAAACGAAGTTCCCGCCTGTGCCCGCCTGTTCGATGGTCATCGTCCCGTTGTCCGTCGTGAATAAATAGCGGCCATCAGCGGAAAACACCATCTCATGCGGATGAGCGGTCACGGGCGCGTGCGCCAGCACCTTGCCGTCCTTATCCACAAACGCCAGCGCCGCCGTTCCCTTCAACAACACCGCCAAATCTCCAGTTTGCGCCGGCAACAGGGCCGCGGCGGACAATAGCATCCAAGTTGGTAACCACATAGCAAGAGGAGAATTGTATCTCACCGGGCGGTCGGCGTCCTCACCTCGGAAAGGCCGCCCGAAAACATCAGGGATTTCCCTGAGTACGTCCGGTGCCCGGAGCCTCAAAGGAACCGGCGTATTTGCAAAGCGCATGGAATGGATCCGCACTTCTCCGGAATACTCGATTTGTTTCTTTACTTGATTTGGTCGTTATGATACGCTCAGCCAAGCTTCTTTGTGGCGGTAATCACCGCGTTGTCTCGAGGGAATAACATCGCCACCACACGTCTGTGCTGTTTCGGAGGGTGTTCTGTATGTCCGGCTTCCTACGGGCTTCTGCGTCCTGGGTCTTCGCTCTTCTTCTTTTTGGTTCCGCCTTTCAAGCTTCCCCGGCCGTTTTCCAGGTCACGGTAAACACCAACTTTGTTGGCGTTACCGGCACCAATGGGAATATTAATCTCCAATTCAGCCCCGGCTTCGACAGCCAATCCGCCACGGCTTCGGTTTCCGGTTTCAGTTCGGTTGGCGGCACCCTCAACGGGGCCCCTTCCATCATCGGCGGCGTCACCGGAGCGCTTCCTGGTACGGTGGATTTCACCAACGCTTCCTCCCCCAACGACTACTTTCATTCCTTCACCTTCGGCACTTCTTTTCAATTCACGCTGACCTTGGACGGTCCGGCGGTGAACGCACCGAACGGAACCGCGACTTCCGGGTCCACCTTCGGCATTGCTTTATTCGACGATGCGGGCACCAATGCCCTGCTCACCGTCGACCCGTTCGGCTTCGCCGCGATTCTCGACATCGGCTTGGACGGCTCCATCACACCAACGCTTTTTAACGCCGATCCGAACACCCCTTCCATCGTCAGCTTGTCAACTTCTACCGCGATTCCCGAACCGGCCACGATCGGCACCTTAGCCGCGGCCCTGTTTGCGCTGGGCGTGTATTCCCGCCATAAGCGCTAGTCAATAAAAGAAACCAGAGTCACATTCACAATTCGGAGGTTGCCTGTGCACCGCTTGCGGACGTGCGTGCTATTGTTCGCCTTTTTTGCGCTCTCGGCTCTTGTTGCCGGAGCTGCTCCGTTGGAAGTCAGCACGGTTCCCGCTGACGCATCGGACCCCGCGCTTGCCCACAGCATCCTTTCCGGACGCGCCACCACACTCAAAGCCACCAGTTCCGTCGGCGGAGCCGACATCGAGGCGTTCTGGGAGTTCGGCGACGGCACGCCCGGCGCCCGCTTCACGCTCTCTGATCCCAACGACGCCTCCATCCGCCACGTCTATTCGGCCGCACCCGGCTCCCGCTTCGTTGCCAAACTGACCGTCACCAATAAGTCCTCCGGCGACTCGGCTTCCGCCCTCTACCCCGTCGTCGTCGCCGAACCCGGACTTGCCGTGGAAGCCCGTATCGCCGTCAGCGAAGGCCTCTGGTACCTCCATCGCAACCTCAACCGCTCGGCCGGCTCCGGCTCCTGGCGTGGCGATTGCGCTGCCTGCGATGCCAACGGCGCCTCCACCGCCACCAATATCCTGGCCTTCGAACGCGCCGGCTTCGATGAGTCCGGCGATGCCGCCAACCCCTATACCCGAACTGTCGCCCTCGCCCGCCGCTGGCTTGCCGAGAACGCCGATAACCCCTCCCTGCAGTCTCCTGACCTCGAGCAGTCGCTTGCCAAGGCCGGAACGCTCGCCCGCGCCGCCACCATCGAACTTTCCCTCGACGCCGCCCGCACCCTCCTCGACACCCAGAATGCCTCAGGCTTCTGGACAGCGTCCGGCGCCGAAAGTCCGCTCGCCACCGGGCGAGCCATCCGTGCCCTGGCCACCTCCGTGCGCGCTGCCGCCAGCACCATCTTTAACGTGTCGCCGCAGGTTGCAGTCACCTCCACCGGCTTTCTCTACTCCCGCGTTACCCGCACCTATAACGGCACCCTCACCGTAACCAACACCAGCGGCACCGTCATCCCCGGTCCCATCAATGTCGTCTTCACGAACCTCCCCGGCACGGTTACGCTCGCCAATGCCAACGGCACCTGGAACGGCAGCCCTTACCGCACGGCCGCTGGCGGCCTCAACCCCGGCCAATCCCTGCAACTGGCTCTCAGCTTCAACAACCCCAATAACGTCGCCATTACCTCGACGCCCGTCACCTACTCGGGCACCTTCCCGCCCGCGCCGGTAACGTTGGGCTGCCCGGCCAACACCGGCACCAACGGCACCGCCTACAACTCCGCGTTGAACGGGGAAGGCGGCGTCCAGGCCTACACCTTCTCCATCAGCAGCGGTAGTCTCCCCAACGGCATCATTCTGAATCCCGCCACTGGCGCCATCGCCGGCAACCCTACCGCGAACGGCACATTCCCATTCACCGCTACCCTGGTGGACGGCACCGGGCTGCCCAGCGGTACCGCCACCGCCAATTGCAGCATCACGATTGCTCCGCCCGCGGCTCCTCTCAGCCTAACCTGCCCCACGAATACCGGCCAGGTGGGAGTCCCCTATAGCTCGGCCTTCCTCGCCAGCGGCGGCGCGGGCGGTTACACCTTCTCCCTTTCGGGCGGCGCTCTCCCCACCCCGCTCGTCCTCACCCCAGGTACCGGCGCGGTGGCTGGAACGCCCAGCGCTTCAGGCCCCTTCAACTTTACGGGTCTGGTGACCGACGCCAACCTCCAAACCCAGACCGCCAGTTGCAGCATCAACATCTCGCCGGCCTCCACCGTTGCCATCACGGTAACCACGGTTCCCGCCGGCCTCAGCATCGTCGTCGACGGCAATACGCTCACCGCTCCGCAAACCTTCAACTGGACCCCCGGCAGCAATCACACCATCGCTACCACCTCACCCCAGGGGTCCGGCGGCACCCGCCAGGTATTCAATAACTGGTCGGATGGCGGCCCAATCTCCCACTCCATCACCACGCCCGGCAGCGCCACCACCTTCACCGCCACCTTCGATACCGAACACCAACTCACCACCGCCGTCTCGCCCTCCGGCGGCGGCACCGTCACCCCGGCATCCGGCACCTTCTTCCCTGCCAACTCCGTCCAGAATGTGAGCGCGACGGCGAACTCTGGCTTCACGTTCCAGAACTGGACCGGGCCGGTTGCTAACAGCAGCAACGCCGCCACCACCGTGACCATGTCTGGGCCCGTGTCCATCACGGCCAACTTCACGGCCACCAATGTCATCACGGTCACCACGGTTCCGGCCGGCCTCAGCATCATCGTCGACGGCAACACGCTTACCGCGCCGCAAACGTTTAACTGGACTCCCGGCAGCAACCACACCATCGGCACCACCACGCCCCAGGGCTCCGGCGGCACCCGCCACGTCTTTTCCACCTGGTCCGACGGCGGTGCCATCGTGCATTCCATCGTCGCCCCGGGCAGCGCCACCACGTTCACGGCCAACTTCAATACCGAACACCAACTCACCATCGCGCCCTCACCAGCCAATGGCGGTAACGTCACTCCCGCGTCGGGCACGTTCTTCCCGGAAAACTCCGTCCAGAACATCACCGCCACGGCGACCTCCGGCTTCACCTTCTCGAACTGGACGGGCCCAGTGGCGAACGCCAACGCCGCCGCCACCATGGTGACCATGTCGGCGCCGGTTTCGGTGACCGCGAACTTCACCGCGCAAGTGGGCGTCACCGTGCAAACCTCGCCTCCCGGACTTAGCATCATCGTCGACGGCAACACCCTTACCGCGCCGCAGACCTTCAACTGGACGCCGGGCAGCAACCACACGCTCGCCACCACCTCGCCACAAGGCTCCGGTGGCACCCGTTTCGTCTTCAACAACTGGTCCGATGGCGGCGCCATCTCGCATACCATCACGGCGCCCGGTTCCGCCGCCACCTTCACCGCTACCTTCGATACCGAGCATCAATTGACCACCGCGGTCGCCCCGGCAGGCGGCGGCACCGTCACACCGGCGTCTGGCAGCTTCTTCCCCGCCAACTCGGTGCAGAACGTCAGTGCCACTGCCAACTCCGGCTTCTCGTTCAGCAACTGGACCGGGCCGGTGGCCAACACCAACGCCTCCGCGACTACCGTCACCATGTCCGCGCCGGTCTCTATCACGGCCAACTTCTCGGCCAATATCAGCGTTGTCGTGCAGACCTCGCCCACCGGCCTCAGCATCGTCGTGGATGGCAACACGCTCACCGCGCCCCAGACCTTCAGCTGGGTGCCCGGCAGCAATCACACCATCGCCACCACCAGCCCACAGGGCAGTGGCGGCACGCGGTTCGTGTTCAGCAACTGGTCCGATGCCGGAGCCATCTCCCACAGCGTGGCTCCCAATGCGGCTATCACCTACACGGCCACCTTCACCACCGAACACCAACTCACCACTGCCGCCAACGGCGATGGCACCGTCACCCCCGCATCTGGCAGTTTCTTCCCCGCCGGTTCGGTGCAGCCTGTCTCCGCGACGGCCAACTCCGGCTTCGCGTTCAACGGCTGGACAGGCCCGGTGGCCAATGCCCTGAGTGCGGCCACCACCGTCACCATGAACGCCCCGGCCAGCGTCACCGCGAACTTCGTCACGGCCCTTTCGGCCACCTGCCCGTCGGCTACCCAGGGGAATATCGGCACAGCCTACTCCTCCGGTGTCACTGCCACCGGAGGCACGGCCGGCTACAGCTACTCACTCGCGTCCGGCACCCTGCCTCCACCCCTGACACTGGCGCCAGGCACCGGTGTCATCTCCGGCACGCCCACCACCAAGGGCACCTACAACTTCGGCATCCTCGTGCAGGATTCCACCTCGCCCATCCAGCAGTCCACCACCGTGAACTGCTCCATCCTGATTCCCAACCGCCTGCCCACCGCCAACACTCGGTTCGTCTCCTTATCGGAAGACTCGCCCGCGACGTTCCCGGTGTCGGGAACCGATCCTGATGGCGACTCACTTTCCTTCACCCTGGTGACGCCACCCACGAAAGGCAACGTCACCGGCTTCGGAGCAGGTACGTGCAGTGGTACCCCCAGCAACTGCACCCGCAGCGTCACCTACACTCCCTCGGCGAACCTCAACGGCTCCGACAGCTTTACCTTCCTGGTCAACGATGGCGAGGGCAACTCCACCACAGCGACGGTCTCTCTCACGATCACGGCCGTGAACGACGCGCCGGTTCTCACCGCCAAAAACTTCACTGTCCAGGCGAACATGCGGATTGTGCTGGGCGCGGGCACCATGCTCGCCGGTGCCACCGATCCGGGTGACCCTGAGAACACCACGCCTTCGTTCACGCTCTCTTCCATGACTCCCGTCAGCGGCACGGTCACGGCTTCTCCCGATGGCTCCTTCGTTTACGATCCGCCGTCCGGCACCATCGGTAACGTCAACTTCACCTACACCGTCTGCGACAACGGTGTTGGTGCCCCAGCCAGTTCCTGCACGGGCGGCGCTGGCACCTTCGCGATCGCCGGTCCGGTGATCCATTTCGTGAATCCTGCCGCCGCAACCAATGGCGACGGCCGCTTGCAGACGCCATTCAATTCGCTCTCGTCCGCCACCGCTGCCATGGGCGGCAACACCAACCATCGCATCTTTGTCTACACCGGCACCACCGCCAGCGGCGCGGGCGTCACGCTTCCCACCGATGGTTGGCTCGTCGGTCAGGGCGTCACCGGCACTTCCTTCGACGACGTCATGGGCATTAGCCCACCGGTGTCCACCATTGCCCGTCCTTCCATCAACGGTACGCATCCCATCATCCAGGGCACCGTCAGCATGAACGGCAATAACGTGAACGTGCGCGGGCTGCGGATTCAGCCGCCAGCCAGTAGCGTCGGCCTGCAAGCGACACTCACCGGGCCGTTCACCGGCCAAGTGGTTGGCAACATCCCCAACGTCACCACGTCCAACGCGCGCGCCATCAACCTGAACAACGTCTCCGGAACGTACTCCATCACCGCGGTCAACGCGTCCGGCTCGTTCGATGTCGGCATCAATCTCAGTAACGTCAATCCGTCTTCCGGCAGTTTCTCGGTTACCGGTACCGGGTCCACGAACTCCGGCGGCACCATCGGCAGCGCCACCGGCGACGGCATTCGCCTCGCCACCACCCGCGGCGTCAGCCTCACCGACATGCTGGTGCAGAACAGCGTCGACAACAACCTTGACGCCCGCAACGTCAACGGTCTGACCATCAACCGCTCCACCTTCGATACCACCACCGGCGCGGTGCCAGTCTCGCCGGACCTCACCGAACGCCATAACTTCTATGGCTTGAACGTCCGCGATCTCAACGTCTCCAACGGCACGATCTTCGATGGCGGCGCCACCAACGCCGTCAACATTCACAACGTCAAGATCGACAACCTGCTGGGCACGTCCATCATTGACAACAGCATCATCCGCGACGGTAAGGACATGAACCTGGCGATCAGCAACTCCACGGCCACGAGCTACGCCGGTACGGCGGACACCCTCACCATCCGTAACAATACGCGGATCCAGACCCCCTCTCCGGGATCGGGCGCCCCGGGCGACCAGGTCCAGATCTTCTCTCAGGCGGGAGGTAACCTCTCGGTCACCATCACCGGGGGCGGTTCCGGCAATACGCAGATCACTGGCGCTTCTCAGAATTGCGTCCAACTGGTTGCGCAAGGTGTCAACCCCTCGCCGGGTAAGCTTACGTCCTCCATTACTAACGCCACCATGACCGGCAACAACGGCCCCTGCATCAACCTCGCCACGGCGAACAACGGTGTCCTCACGGCTACCGTCGACGGTTTGACGCTCAGCAGTGCGGCTTCCAGCCCGGTGAATATCTCCAACCAGGGAGACTCCATCATCAACGCCACCATCAGCAACAACACCATCACCGTCCCTGCTACCGGCGGCAACGGTGTCACCGCCGAGGTGGAGAACGATGGCACTCTCAACGCCCGGGTGAACAATAACAACATCTCCGGCAATGGCACCTACGGCATCCGTGGCCAGTCCAAAACCAATGGTGGCGTTCTCAACCTGACAGCCAACAACAACACCATCGCCCTGACGAACCTCAGCTCACTCGAAGGAATCGCCGTCGAAGCAGGATCGAGCGCCGGAGCCTCAACCGCCGCGGTCTGCCTCAACATGTTCTCCAACAACAGCGCCAGCAACACGGGCGGCCAGGAAGGTTACCGCCTTTCGGTGCGGTCCGGGACCACCTTCCAACTTCAGAACTTCGTTGGAAGCGGAACCTCCACGGCAGATGTACAGACGTGGATTAGTTCCACAAAGAGCAACACCGGCTCGAGTCAGATCAGCATTTTCACGTCGCCCTCACAGGCGACTTTCAGCACAACATCCTCTTGTCCGACGCCGTAAGCAGTAACCAACCAGAATCCGAAGGGAGATACATATTCATGCCAGAGCCTTTCTTGGGTGAAGTTCGCCTCATGAGCTTCGGCTTTCCTCCGAAAGGGTGGGCCTTCTGTAACGGCCAACTCCTTCCCATCCAGCAGAATCAGGCGCTCTACGCCCTGTTCGGCACCATGTATGGCGGCAATGGCCAGACCACTTTCGCGCTGCCCAATATGCAGGACCGCATGCCCGTCCACGCCGGCGCGGGCTTTACGCAAGGCCAGGTGGGTGGCGAAGCGAACCACACCCTCACGGTCAAGGAACTTCCGCCGCACCTGCACTTTTTTCAGGGCACCTCCACGGTAGCCGACGGCATTGTTCCCACCAATGCGCTGCTGGGTGTGAATCAAGTGGATGATATCTACAGTTCCACGCTCACTACCCCGGTGGCCCTCAACGCCGCGGAGATCGGTGGAACCGGGGGCAGCCAGGCCCACAACAACCTGCAGCCCTTTCTCACGCTCAACTTCTGCGTCGCCCTGCAGGGCATTTTCCCATCGAGAACGTAGGTTACCGGAGAACACTCATGTCAGAACCCTTTGTCGGTGAAATCCGCATGGTCGGATTCGGTTGGGCTCCCGTCGGCTGGCAGGCCTGCGACGGATCCCTCCTCCCTATTTCGGAATACGAGACCCTATTCAACCTCATCGGTACAACTTATGGTGGCGACGGCCAGTCCACCTTCGCCGCTCCGGACCTTCGCGGCCGGGTCCCCATCCATCTCGGTCCCAGTATTGGACGTGGGCTCGGATTGTCGTCAGGTAGCGAGACAGTTACCCTCACTGTCAACACCATACCCAATCACACCCATACCATGGTGGCCGCCGACGCCATTGGTGGAGCCAAGGCGCCGAACAATAATTTCCTCGCCCGTACCACCACCATTAATCTCTATTCGGGAGATCCCCCCGACAAGACGTTGTCTCCCTCCACCGTTACCCCCACCGGCGGTAGCCAGCCTCACGAAAACATGGCGCCGTTCCTGTGCATCAACTTCATCATCTCGCTGTACGGCATCTTCCCAACCCAAAGTTAAACAGGAGAAACTCTCATGGCAGATCAATTTGTAGGCGAGATTCGCATCTTCGGCTTTAACTTCCCGCCCAAAGGCTGGGCGACCTGCGACGGCCAGTTGCTTCCCATCTCCCAGAACACCGCCCTGTTCTCCCTCCTTGGGACGCAGTATGGCGGCGATGGGAAATCCACCTTCGCGCTCCCCAATCTCCAGGGCAGCTCTCCCATCAATCAGGGGCAGGGCCCCGGCTTGAGCGAGCGATATGTCGGCGAAACCGGTGGAGTCAGCAACGTGACCCTCATCCAATCCGAGTTGCCCGGCCACAGTCACACCGCGGCGGCTCTCACCGATCCGGGTGACCTCAAGGATCCCACCAACCGTGTCCTGGCCCGCTCGGCCGGCGGTAACGCCTACGCGGCGGCCGGGGCCCTGGTCACCTTCAACCCACAGACCTTGGGCATCACCGGCAGCGGCCAACCCCACAACAACACCCAGCCGTACCTGACCATGCTGTTCTGCATCGCCATGCAGGGCATCTTCCCGCAGCGTCCATAACCACGTTCGCAGGGGGTTGCGGCCGGCCCGTTGCCCCCATCTTCCTCCTATGCCACCTACGGTCTCCCT
This sequence comes from Bryobacterales bacterium, assembly GCA_016789745.1. GTDB lineage: Bacteria > Acidobacteriota > Terriglobia > Bryobacterales > Bryobacteraceae > CADEFT01. The sequence goes on along the minus strand of JAEUQF010000174.1, from coordinate 6,132 downwards.
TCGCCCCATGACGGCCGACGACCTCGACTTCAGTTGCCTGGTCTACGCCGGTACGCGCCCCGACATTCTGGCCCTGCCCTGGTCCCATGCGCAGAAACAGGAATTCCTGACCATGCAATTCCGCGCCCAGCATCTTCACTACACCACCCACTACCCGGACGCCGAGTACCTGCTCATCGAGCGCGACGGCGAAGGCGTCGGCCGTCTGTTCCTCCACCGGCGCCCCGATCGCATCCACATCCTCGACATTGCCCTGCTGCCTCAAGTCCGCGGCACCGGCCTCGGCACCAAGCTGCTCGAAGACCTCATTGCCGAAGCCGCCTCCCAGAACAAGTCCGTCAGCCTCTACGTGGACAAGCAAAACACAGCCCGCCGCCTCTACCAGCGCCTCGCCTTCGAGCCCGTCGAAGAGCAGGGCTTCTATCTCCTCATGCTGCGCAAAGCTTAGTTGAACACCGCCTCGTATTGCACGCTCTGCGCGTCTCTCCCTACCGGTACGAGAAACAACTCCAGAACCCCAGCCTGCGCGTGCTCCAGCCGGTACATCCGCTGCCCCAACACAGGCTGCGCCGGCCCCCGGAACAGCAGCGCGAACGGCTCCCGCATCTGCCCTTCCACATCCCGTAACCGCCTGCATTCCACCAGCTCGAAGTGCGCCTCCCCATCGGCGAACTTCACCACAAATACCTCATGCACCAGTCCCAGAAACGATCCGTATTCCACTCGATCAGTGTATCGAATCGCCCCTCCTGGTACGAGTCGAAAATCCACCGATGAATCCCCGCCCCTGCCGCTGTCTATATTCACGAAGGACTCCAAATCCGAATGTCGAAAAAACACATCTGGGCCGGCAGAATCCTCGGCGGTCTGCCCGCGCTCTTTCTCATCCTCAACAGCGCCATCTCGCTCACCAAGCCGCCCTTCGTGGTCGAAGGCACGCTGAAAATGGGCTACTCCGAAGCCACCATCATTCCCCTCGGCCTGGCGGCCATCCTCAGCACCCTGCTTTACCTCATCCCGCGCACCTCCGTCCTCGGTGCTGTGCTGCTTACCGGCTACTTCGGCGGTGCCGTCGCCACCCACGTCCGCGCCGGCGACCCTGCTCCCCTCATCGCCGTCCCCATCCTGTTTTCCATCACCTTCTGGTTCGCGCTCTGGCTCCGCCATCCCAACCTCCGTCGCCTTCTGCCCCTTACCTCCGACAACACCCTATAGAAACACCCCGTGGCCGCCGAAATGCAGAATGTACGGGATCCGACATGCCATGCCCCCACCAGGCGCTCCGCCTGCGCGTCATCGCCGAAGCCCATCGCCTGGTTCTCGCCGGCGCCCATTACCTTTGGGGCTGCCAGTCCCAGCGCGGCCGCTACAACGGTGCCGGCGTCCATCGCATTCCCAACCAAATGGGTGCCGACGAAACCGGCCGTTTCCTGTTTGCCTACCGCCATGGCAACACCGGAGCCTGCGCCGGCCGCTGCGGCCATCCGGATGTCATCCATCGCCGCCGCTACACCGCCACCACGCTACCCGCTCTCGATGTCGATCAGGACCGCTACGCCTGGCCCCGCTACTTCACCGATCCTGACCCTGACCCGGAACGCCGCACCCCTTCCGCCCTCGTCTATGGCGAATCCTGCGTAGACAAAGAGCACTTCGATTGCGCCGGCTTTGTCCGTCACTGCTTCGACATGGGCACCGGACACCCGCCCGGCCGCATGCGCGACGCCTCCGACGTCATCTGGACGCGCGGCCGCAGCGGTGCCATCACCAGCGTCGATATCTACCCCGGCGACCTTGCCTACGGCAACGGTGGGAACCACGTCGGCATGCTGTCGGGCCGCGCTGCGTACGCCGCCCCGTCTCCCGATTGTTCCTATCACGCCTTCGCCGCCCGCGCCGGCGTCATCCGTGTCCCCATCGCCCAATGTAACTGGATCGCCGAAGTCCGCCGCTGGCGCGGTTGGGACCGCCTGGCCTCCGCTCCTGCCTCCTAGACAAGTCCGGTAGAACCTACCCGCCCCATCCGCCAATACGGCTGCTTACCCGCAAAGAGGCAAGCTGAGCCGATTCTTCCCGAAATCTCGTTTTATCCAGTAACCGCCTGCACCGCGTTCACTCCGGAGGCTATATCTCAGTGGCGTTCCCCAAGACGAATACTCGCGTCCTGCTCTTTCTCCTCGTGCTGGCCTCCCTGTTGGGAACATACGGCTGCTTCTTGTCCGAGTTCTCGCCGGAGGAAGCCGTTCAGCTCATGACATCGAATACCTGCCAGGGCTTCGAAGCCGGATGCCTGTTTTACCTCATCTTCAGCAACGAGCGCTGCGAGCGTGCTCGCGATCGCGGCTGGTATAGCTGTAGCTGCTACCAGGCGCCGCAGTTCTATGCCGCAACCAGCAGATGCTCGGATCCAGCCTTGAACGTCCCCTTTGCCACCACCTCTGCCTCCCGATCTTCTCCCATGCGCGCCGCCGTCTCCAGCGCGGCGATCAGTTTTCTCGATGCGGCCGCCCTTGCCTTCTACGACCTTGACCCGGCCGCAACCGTGAAAGCCTTCCTCAGCGTGGCGCTCCGCCAGGGCAATGGCAGTTTTCTCCAGCAGGATTACGAACGCACCGGCAGCACCACCACCGCCTCCGGGACGATTGCGAATCTGCAGAGCATGGTAGCCGGCATCGCCGGAGTAGCCGACACGCCACCACTGGCGCGCACCAACCTGCTGGCGGAGTTGCCCGGCGTCGCCTCCCAATCCCTTCTGATCACCCGGCTCGGCAGCGCCCCCTACTCTTTGGTCACCATTGGTGACAACGACGACCTCTCCGTTACGAACGGACCAGCCGCCAACCTGTTCCAATCCCCGGTCTCTTACCGCGTAAACGCCGTCAACCCAGTCGCCATCGGCGCCGCCGACTTCAATGGCGACGGCCGCCGCGACATAGCAGCGCTCAGCACCTCCACTGCCGCCGCCAGCAGCACCGGCGCGGTCTCGCTGCTGTTTGGTAACGGCAACGGAACCCTCGGCACGGCCACCGTGTATCCTACGGCCGAACGCACCGCCGCCATGACTGTTTTCGACTTTAATCGCGATGGCCGCCCCGATATCGCCACCCTTCACGGAGACGACAGCACCGCTAACAGCCACAAGATCCTCCTCTACTTCACCAATGCCAACGGTACTCTCGCCTCTCCCACCACCCTTGCATTGACCGGCGCGGCCGGCTCCGGCGCCCAACGCTCCCTCGTTGCCGCCGACTTCACCGGCGACGGCCACGCCGACCTCATGACACTTTCCCAAAGCAAGGGCCTGCTCCTGCTGCGCGGCGATGGCGCCGGCGGCTTCACCCAACTCGCCCCCCAAGCCGGCTACTCCTTGCCTTCCCCCGGTGTCTTTCTCATCACTGGGGACTACAACAAAGATCAGAAGAACGACGTGGCCGTCCTGCACGACGACGGCACCGCCAGCGTTCTGCGCAACGCCGGCGACGGCTCCTTCCCCAACCAATCCCGCTTCATTGCCGGAACCCGCATGAGCTCCGGAACCTGGATGCCCGGGGGATTCGCCATGGACTTCAACGACGACGGCAATCCCGACCTCGTCCTTGGCACCGGCCACCCGGACGCCCTCCATCCCAACCCCACCTCGGTCACCATACTCTATGGCCGCGGGGACGGCACCTTTCGCGCCGCTCCCGTGGTTCCGGCCACCCACACGCCCGGTGCCATGGCGGCCGCCGACTTCAACAACGACCGGCGCATCGACCTGATCACTGCCGGCAGGCTCGGTGGTCCCGCCGTGCTCTCGCTCGCCCGTCCCGGCGGCGGCTTCCAAGCGCCGGTCAACCTGCCCGGACCGGCTGCTTTCTACAACTGGATCGCTACCATTGACCACAACGGCGACAGCCGCCCGGACGTCGTCGCCACCGATGGGAAACTCCTCGCCCTCTGGCTGGGCAATGGCGATGGCACCTTTCAAGCCCGCGTCACTGCCACCGCCACTACCGGCAGCCTCAACGCGCAAACCGCCGCACTCGGCAATCTCAACGGGGATAGCCGCTCCGATGCCGTAGTCGCTTTCGGCGACCGCGCCGCCACCACCGGCATGCCCTCGGCGGTCTCGGTGCTGCTGTCCACTGGCAACACGACCTTCGCTGCACCCTCCCTCCAGCAGACGGGCTTGAACACCGTGTCACTCGCCCTCGCCGACATCAACGCCGACGGCAGGCAAGATCTGGTGGCCGCCAACTACGGCTACCGGGCTACCAGTTCCACTACTACGCCCACCCCCTGCTCGGTTACCGTCCATCTCGGCCGCGGCGACGGCAGTTTCCAGTCCGCGACAGCCTACACCGTTGGCGTCCACCCCAGCGCAGTAAGTCTGCAGGACGTGAACAAAGACGGCAAGCCGGACCTTACCGTTGCCACCGTTGAGAGTGACCTTGCCAGGGTGGCGGTTCTGCTCGGACGCGGCGACGGCACCTTCCAGACCGCGCGCAACTCCATCCTGTTTTCGCAAGCCCGAAGGCTTCTTTTCGATGACTTCGATGGCGACGGCGCCTGGGACCTGGCGCTCATCCACCTTAAGGGAGACCGGCCCTATGGCGTTCTGCGCGGCAAGGGCGACGGCACCTTCCACCCCGAGTACACCTATCCGGCCGGCTATTTCCCCGTCGATGCGGCTACCTTCGATTTCAACTCCGACTGCCGTCCCGACATCGTCACCCTGGCCCAACCCGAAAACGCCGCCGGCTTCTATGCTCTGTTCGAGAACACCGCAGTCACCGGCGGATGCGCAACCACCACCGTGGCCACCAACCCTCCTGGCCGGACTATCGTCGTCGATGGCGCCACGCTCGTCGCCCCGCAATCGTTCCCGTGGACACCCGGCACCTCGCACACTGTCGCGGTGCCCTCGCCCCAAATGGCTTCCGGAACCCGCTATCCGTTCTCCTCCTGGTCAGACGGAGCCGCCGCCACCCGCACCATCACCGCGCCTTCCAGTTCCACCACCTACACCGCCAACTTCACCCAGCAACATTTGCTGACCACCGCTGCTTCTCCTGCCGCGGGCGGATCCGTCTCCGCCAGCCCCTCTCCCTCCGACCGCTACTACGACGCAGGCGCCTCCGCACAACTGACCGCAGTGCCGGCTGCCGGCTATGTCTTCACGGGTTGGACGGGAGATGCCACCGGCAGCACCAATCCCCTGACAGTAGCCATGACCGCACCCCGCAACATCACCGCATCGTTTGCTCCCGCCGGCGCGCTCTACACCGTCTCCGGCCGCATCACCCGGAACGGGGCCGGCGTCGGCGGTGTGATCCTCAACCTTACTGGCGGCGCCACGCGCGCCACTACCACTGACGCGAACGGAAACTACTCGTTCAGCGCGATGGCCGGCGGCGCCACCTACACCATCACTCCCACACCCGGCGCGCTCGTCTTCTCCCCGCCCTCCATCACTCTCGCCGCGCTTTCGGCCAACCGCACCGCCGACTTCACCGCAGCCGCCGCCCCCATCGGTCTTCGCTTCGTCCCCATCGCCCCTTGCCGCATCATGGAGACCCGCGCCCTCTATAACTTCGAAGGCCGCACCGGAGCCTTCGGTCCCCCCACCCTCAATGCGGCCGAAACCCGCACTCTGCTGCTACCGCAATCCAATGTCTGTCCCATTCCCGCCCACGCCAAAGCCTATGTCGTCAACGTAACCATCGTGCCCGCGGCCGGCGGTGTCGGCTTCGCCACCCTGTGGGCCGCCGGCGAGCCGCGCCCCAATACCTGGACCATTCGCTCTCCCGACGGACAGACCGTAGCCAACTCCGCCATCGTCAAAGCGGGAACCAACGGCGGCATCAGCCTCTACGTCTCCGACCGTACCGACCTGCTCCTGGACATCAGCGGCTACTACACCGACAGCGCCGATGTGGCCGGACTCGTCTACTACCCGCTCACGCCTTGCCGTGTCATCGACACCCGCGCTCTCTACCGCCCCGAGACCGGCCCCTTCGGTCCGCCTTCCCTTTCCGCCCAACAGACGCGCCGCTTCCGCTTCCCCGGTACACCCTACTGCTCCGTCCCGGCCGCTGCCGCCTATTCGGTCACCCTGACCGTGGTTCCCCCGGCCCCTCTGGCCTTCCT